>CAYHGS010000071.1:0-2634 GCA_964356305.1 uncultured Candidatus Peribacteria bacterium | reverse complement strand
AAGCACTCTCCTGTGTCGTTAACACATAGGCATTCAACGCCTCATTCTTCTCGGCAATCTGCTGCAAATAAGCACGAGTCACTTCCTGCGAAGTAAACTTCTTCTTCATAAAACCGTCATGAAGCTCCAATAATGACAATGAAAGAATATCCATAAAAAATTATTCAATAGCTGGTTTTACACGAATCTGATCACGTTCTACCGGCAACTCGCTGCAACCAAGCAGTTCATCACGGGTCGTCCAATCATTATTAATAACGTCATTACGCATGACATTCTTCAAACCGGTAACTTGATTCGTCATCTCGACGCTCGAGGTATCAACCTCATTTAATATCTCAATATACTGTAAAATATTGGTTAGTTGTGTCGAGAATTTTTTCACCTCCTCATCCGAGAGGCCGAGACGAGCCAATTTCGCGATATGCCTTACCTGTTCCTGTGAAAGTTGCATAGAATACGTAAAAGAAAAACAACAGACAAATACTACACTGTTTGTTGAACAAGCGCAAAACATATACAATAAAGCAGATGGAACATACCTCAAAAAACATTCAGACAATTGCATTCTTCTTTTTCCTGCTGACAGGAGCGTCATATTTATTGACGAGTCTATTGAATGCAAACGAGAAACTCCTTCCTCTAAGCCAAAAACTCGAAGAGGCACTTCTTCTCCCTGCCGTCCTGATGGGACTTATCTACGCCGCTACAAGCGTATTAGATACTCTTGCTTCCGAGGGAAAAAACTCTAGAATACAAATGGCTCTGACAACTATATTTTTTGTGCTCATCGGAGTAGCCACCATAGCCGCACACTTTGTCTTCCCTCTCATTAAGCTATAAACATTCTTACTCATGAGTTCAGCAGATCAAAATATCAATATAGCCACTCCTTCTATAAAAAAAGTTCTCATCTTCGGAACATTCGATCTCCTCCATGCCGGCCACGAAAATATGATTGCACAAGCCCGTGAACTCGGAAATCATGTCATAGCTATTATTGCTCGCGATGAAACGGTGAGGAAGATCAAGGGCACACTTCCCTATAACCACGAAAAGCAGCGCGCTAAAAATCTAAAAAATGCAAATCTCGTCGACAAGATTATCGTGGGTAGTACCGGGAACAAATACGATATTATTCGAAAAGTGAGACCGGATATTATAGCGTTGGGGTATGATCAGTTCGCCTTCACGCTTGGACTGGAAAAACTCATTATTGATGAAAAAATGGAAGCGGAAATTCACCGTCTCAAAGCCTTCAAACCACAAATCTATAAATCATCTATCATCCGGGCAGGGCTGGTAAATCAAGAAATTCTACCTCGCAAACTTGCTAATATCTATCAGCAAAACGATGACTCGCTCCTGATACAACAGCCTGGCGCCTTCACGCAGGTATTATAAAAGTCCATCTCGCTCATCACCTCACCCATGACCACCCTCACGTACAGCACACAAAGCAGTTTCAAGAATCTCTGGAGGAATCGATACAGCTCTATCGGGACAATACTTCTCATCGCCATCATTCTTTTTATTCTGAATGTTATTCTTTCAGTAAATATGATCGTGAAATCGCAACTTTCGGAGCTCGGCGAGAAAGTCACCATGATTGTTTACCTCCAGGATAATATCAGCCAGGAGAAGGCGAAAGAGATCAATGAAGATATTCGATCACAATCGGGAGTAAAAGACTCCGTCTATATTTCCAAACAACAAGCCTTAGCGGACTTTCTCAAGAGCCACCCAAAAACCGCAGAATATTACCAAAAATTCAACCTCGAGAACACGCTCCCGCCGAGTATTCAGATTACCGTAGAGAGTCCAGTGATGTATGAAACCATTCAGAGCTTCATTCAGGCATCAGCAAACAGGGTATTCATCAATACGCTCGAAGAACCAAGCGCTCAGGATCCTTCCGCGGACACAACTATCACGCAAAAAGTCACCGACAACCTCTTCAAGCTCGATCGATTCTCCCGCACATTACTCTTCTGGGTAATCGCCGCCTTCCTCATTGGAAGCGTACTCATTATGAACAATGGCATTCACCTGGCTATCTACAACCGAAGAGTCGAAATCAGTATCATGCGTCTCGTGGGAGCCACACCAAATCTCATCCGTCTTCCGTACTTATTGGAGGCAGTTTGGTCAACGCTCATAGCGGTTATTTTGAGTTTCTTCGGATTCTATATGATGACGAAATTCGCTCTCCTTCCGGAAATAAATTTCTTCTCCGATACTATCGTTATTCCATTTGCTTGGCTTCTATTGGCCGAAATTGGAGCAACACTCGCACTCACACTCGTCAGTAGTTTTGCCGCCGTAGAGAAGCACCTTCAGAAACACATGGTCCTCTCCTCATGAATCAACAGCGCTACTGGAACGAATCAGCACTCGTCCTCAAACGATACTCTGCCGGAGAAAAAGATAGGCAGGTAATTTTGTTTGTTAAGGGCGTGGGAAAGATTTCGGCGAAGGCGCGCGGGGCCAAGAACCTGACTTCCCCCTTCGTAAGTCGACTCTCCCCGCTCAATGTATGCCGAGTTTTGATGTACCGCGCAAGCAGCGGCTACTGGACCATCACGCAGTGCGAAACCATCCGCGAGTTCAGTCCCTCAACTCACTCCACGCAAA
>CAYHGS010000070.1:0-2790 GCA_964356305.1 uncultured Candidatus Peribacteria bacterium | reverse complement strand
AAAAAAACTACCGACCAGAAATTATCCTTGGAACTTCTCTCATGAGAACCTCCATCGTGTAGGACTTATTCCTTAGCCGGTTTATGGATACATAATAGCAAGAAGAAGCCAAAAAATCGACTATTCACCATTGAACGACGAGGATAGTTGTGGTGAAATAACACGTATAAAACCGCGTTAATAAGCAAAAATAAAGACTATGGAATATGCAAGGATTCCCGCGAGGAGCAATCAAGGCAATCAATGCTTAAGTTCCGGATATTCCCTCTCCTCCACCATCTTTGCATACTCAAATCCCAATTTAAAAATACTCCGCTGCGTATCGGCGATGTATTGATTTTGAATAATTATTCCTACCTGATCCTGGTGAGAAATAATAGCGACCTTATCATCGTAAATATTAATTTCATTATAAAAAGGAAATTTATCTTTCGGAATTAAGTAGATTTCACGAAACTCCGCCATTCCCCTCTCTTTGAATTTTACCGCTAAAGGATCATAAGGAACCACACCACGTAGCCACAGAGTCCGCTTCACCTTTCGCTCAATATAGGATGGATAATAGTCAGTTAGTGAGTCCATCGCGAGTGATATATCTGCCCAGCAAAATAATTCCGTTTTTGCCGTCAGCGTATCATCCATAATTTTTTTTAATCCTTCTTTTCCCTCATAAATTGTCATCTGGGGAGTCGCGATTAACTGCTGTCGCAAGCTCAATAGCTCCGGTAATGCTTTTTCCAGCGAACGCATTTTTGCCTGCTGATCATTTACATATGCCTGAGGATGAAGCGCGCGAAAATACAGTATTCCCCTCTTCGTAATATGACTCACTAATCCCTTTTTCTGTAGTTGCTCCAGGACTACATAACACGTTGGCCGCTTCACTCCGGCCTTTTTCGCAACCACGCTCGGTAACGCCTCCTCGTATTGCAAAAGAGCCATATATACATTTGCTTCCTTCTCGCTCAATCCCTGCCCCTCCAATATTCGAAGTATATCCATAAGTGTCAATAATAATGACAACAGTATATCACAAATATGCAAACAGGAAAATACCAAAAAACAAAGCTAAAAACTATATTAACTACAAAATATTAATTCAAAATATGACAAGATAATTGACTATACACAATTGACATAATATTATTTAGTTGCAAAATAACTGATAAGCAAAAAAGTATATGACAACTAAAACAACAGAAAGAATAATAAGTGTTATGGCGGGAAATCCAAAAGTAGAGGCCCTTGCCGACGGAAGCATCAAGTTAGAACCTCACCTTGAAGCTTTTGAGGCCGCACTTCGACTAGCCTCGGAAACACGTGAAAGAATTGGGAAAATATATGTGACATTTGATCATATTGGGCGTTTCAATAAGAGTTTTCTCCGAAAAGATATACCAAGAGAAAGTAAGAAAAAACCATCGCTTGCCGATTGTGTTCCTGAAATAGCTGAAACATACAGACCATTAGCTGATCGATATGGCGTCATGCTGGAAAATATTGGGATCCTTACGGAGGAATATGCACGAGCAATTATACGTAGACTGTACCCATCAATTGCACTTCCATTCCGCGGAGTTGCAGCAAGTATGACTCAGGTACTCTGCGAAAAAGAATGTAGCATTGGAGAAAAAAATAATGAAGAGCCTGGGGATAAGTTACGAATTTCCTGCAAAGGAATCGTTGCCGCAGTTATTGAATGCCTCGCTCGCCACGGCGATGATATTCACCTTTTCTGGGAGTATGATCCAGTACGCTGTAAACCATTTACCATCACCGGAGGCACAATTCTCGCTGAAAAAATATTTCCTCTTCATGGAAAAAGACTCACAAGTACGATGATATTTCCAATGCAGGATGGAAGTAGCAGGCCAATCACAACATCACACGTTATGTAATGCATACAAAATCTACCCCTTCCACTTCACCTCCTCAACTCCTCTGACATGATTTTCAAATCGTGACATCACAAAAAGCACATCGGATAATCGGTTTAAATATTTTACACAAAGATCATTTTTACCGGCTTCTACAAGATCATTTTCGCTCTTCACCAGAGAAACGCATGCAATCTCCGCGCGCCGACACACGCTCCTCGCAACGTGCATCATGGCAGCAACTTCGCATCCGCCAGGCAATATAAATGCCATCATTGGCTCGAGCGTCAGATCCAATCGATCAATAATTCTTTCCAATCGCACGACACTTTCTTCGCTTATTCTCGGTACATCGCTCGCTCCGCGCACCGCGACTACTCCAGGCGTTGCCAGATCGGCGCCCAAGACAAATAAATCTTTTTGAATCTGAATTAAATCTTCTCGCAATAACAAACTCAACTCATCACTCGCCAACATCATGCCCATCCATGAGTTCACTTCATCCACACTTCCAATCGCCTCAATTCGCAAAGAATTTTTCCCCACGCGTACTCCTCCGAACAAATCTGTATCCCCTTTGTCGCCGCGTTTTGTGTAGATTTTCATAAAACTATTGTACCATTCGATTGCCACATCCAACCACTCCATCGTACAATACATCCATGAAAACTCACACTTCAAAAACCATCACAGAAATTGAACTCGCAAAAAATGAGACGGCTCTTGCGAAAAGAATGCAGCAACTCGGAACCACCATAGAGCGCATAGAAAAACTTCAGCCATTCGAGATCATGCGTAATCGCAAACATTTTCTCTGGTATTCATTTCTCCATGGGATAATGGTGGGCTTCGGCTCCGTGCTCGGAGCCTCGCTCCTCATCGCTTTCTTCATCTTCCTTCTCAAGCAAATTCA
>CAYHGS010000069.1:0-2838 GCA_964356305.1 uncultured Candidatus Peribacteria bacterium | reverse complement strand
TTCTCAAACCGACTACGGCTTTACAGGCGAATCTTATGGGGATTCCACACAGTTGCTCTACCTGCGGGCGCGGTATTACAGTCCCGCCGATGGGAGATTCCAGTCAAGGGATACGTGGAGTGGGGATTACAACCGTCCCCTGTCGCTGAATAAATGGATGTATACAGAGGGGAACCCAGTAAACTTAACTGATCCTTCCGGCAAATTCCCCACTTGGTGCCAGTCTATGCCTAATAAAGGTTTATACGAACTCTGCGTACTCAAATCTTACGATCTTGAACCAATTAGCTATTTTGAGTTGGGCAAAAAAGTTCGTGGCGAGAAAGGTTGTTATTCTGGACCAGAAGATTACAGGGCTCCCGGTTATCTGGAGGGAATTGGACTTTGGGCGTTAATACACAGAGGAGGATATGAAGTTGTTTACGACTTTGCACGTATGGAAAGAATGGAGTTTATTTATTACGGAAGCGGCGTAAATGATGCAATTGACGCAGGAATAGGTGGAGTAGTTTATTCCGGAAAAATAATGGGGTTTCGTTCTGATAAAAGAATCGATGATGTTTACAGAGGCTTGTCATCCTCCTATTCCATAGGGCCATCTTTAGATATAGGCTTTGGCGTTGGTGCTGGGAAAGGCGGTTTTAGGTCTTGGGATGACATGCGTCTACATGGAAAATATTACTATGTTGGAGCTAGTTTAGCAGCCGATGTTGTGGAAGGGGTAGATATAGATGTAACTATATGGTCTATTTACTCTCCAATGAGCAACAATCCTGACCGCTATACTACGAATGGCGCAGTTAATTACGCAAGGCTGATTTCGGACATCGCTACTGGAAAAGGATCACCCTGGGGCGTAAGATATCCATCGCTTACCCAACCATCAGAAAATATAATGCTCGCATCTCGAATGTATGGTATTTTCCTTGCAATGAAATACGCAAATGCGTATGAGGAAATCAGAAATGAAAATACAAAATAAGTTTCTAATAGTAATCTTTTATATTTATATGCTTTCTGGCTGTTCAAACCAAGAGCATCCACTTATGGAGAGTCATGGCGTTATACAGATAGAAAAAGAAAAAATCAGCATGATCTGGTCAAAAGACAATATTTATACCGTTTGGAGCACATTTGGCTCGACAATTAACGCCTCAAATAATATGATTTGCTTTTTAGGTGGAGTAGATAGTTCAACCGACAACGAAGTCGTTTGTATGAATAGTATGAATGGAGAGATCCTTTGGCAAAAGTTCTCAGGCATTCATAGGTCTATTGCTGTAACGCCCAACGCGATCTTTATAATTTACAGTAGTAGTGCAGGAGTAAGAAAATATAATCTCTCTGGAGAAATAGTTTGGAGTAAATACCTTGACGGTACAGGCGCAAGCTATCTTTATATTGTTGATGATCAACTTCAGATTCTTGCAGTCCCTGAAAAGTTTTGGGTGTTAGGCCTCGACGGGAGCGAGATCAAAAAAATCAGCGGGAATAAAATATTTATTAGCACGTCTGAGGGAAATTTTGTTGAATCAAATGGAATAGAATTGCTAAAAGCCAATAATAAGGAAGTTATCTGGCAATATGACAATCTCGGCGATGTGTTAGAAATGGCACCACTGTTTACAGAAGCAAAGGTGTTTATAAGAACTGGGCAAGAGTCAGGGAGAGTTGTATCCCTTGATCGTAAAAATGGGGATTTTTTTTGGAAAACTGAAGCTAATATTATTAGCAACGTAGTTTACTCTCCTTCAAAAAATGTAATTTATGCCTTAACCCATAATGGTGATTTGTTAGCGATTAATGAAAACAGTGGTCATGCAGACATAATTGCTAAATTTTCTTTGGTTCCTTTCATTCTAAATGGTGAAGCTAATGTTGGCAGCTATCAACTTGCTTACGATCTAAATAAGAATATTTTATTTGTATCACTAGGCGACAGTAGGCAGCTCTTTGCATTTAAGGAGCAATAAATTACTCTTTAATTACCGTATACCACTACATTAAAAATCGTTTCTATAATATTCCTTGCCCTGCCCACCTCCTGATGGTAATCTCCCATAAACCCACTAACAGGAGATTATCATGCAACCCGAACTCGCCCCATTTTCAAACTGGCTAATCTGCCAGTACCCGAACTCGAGTGCCAGGAAACACTATCTCAGTGACTTGACACTTTTCTTTTCATGGACTGGGAAACCGCCATCAGAAATATCCCCACAGGATGTAGATCGATACATCTGCCACTGTCTTGAAAAATCACTATCACCTCTCACCATCAACCGCAGGCTTTCCTCCCTGCGGTTGTTTTATTATTTCCTCAGGATCATTCGGGAAGGGCCTCTGGATTGTCCCGTCCAAAAGCGTCACTTCCTTCACAAACCACACCCGCTGCCACACGATGCGAGCGAGGAACAGATTATCGCTTTATTCTCAGTCATCACCTACAAACGCGACACTGCTATGTTCACCCTCATGCTCGAATGCGGTCTACGGGTGGGCGAAGTCTGCGCTCTCTCTTTGGATGATGTGCTATTCGATGATCCCCCCGCCTAAAAATCCACGGCAAGGGAGACAGGCAGCGCATGGTCTATCTCCCTCCACCATCAATATCCATAATTACAGATTGGCTCACCAGCCGCCCGGTCACGAATGATCGGGCGGTTTTCATTTCTCAGCGCGGCAAGCGTCTCTCCGTCAATGGAATCCAGTTCATCTTGAAGGAATATTGCCAAAAATCCGGCGTTCAAGTCACCTGCCACCAATTCCGTCATGCTTTCGGAAGGCGCATGGCAGAGGCATCCATGCCGATCACCTCGCTCCAGAAGCTGCTTGGGC
>CAYHGS010000068.1:0-2864 GCA_964356305.1 uncultured Candidatus Peribacteria bacterium | reverse complement strand
CCATTTTTATCTTGTGCTTTTTTGGCTTGGGGCTCATCATGGAGCTATGAATTATCTTGAACCGCTATTGGCCAAGATTGAACAGTCAGGATTGAAGGTTGATGCTTCGCGTCTTCAGGCGGCTGACCGGTTCGTTTCGACGTGTCGTGGAGCACGTATTGAGAGGGGATATCGCGTACTTAACGGACTTTTGAATCTTCGACCTGATGAGACGACTCTTGTTTCCGGACTTATATTTGCCTCTCGTATTGTGTTTGAGGAACATACTGTAGAAATAGAAACGTTGTTCGGGCCGGGTGTTGTGAAGATTTTGCAGGCATTGGCAAAAATTAAACATCTTCGTCCGGATTTTGAACGAAATGATACTGAAGTTTTGCGACAGGTTATTTTGATGGTGGCAGAGGACCTTCGTGTGATGTTTGTTTGTCTCGCGGATATTCTGGATGATGTGCAGCATATAGAGGATGTTCCGGTTGATAATCGGAAACGTTTGACTGAAGAGTCTCTGAAAATTTATGCGCCGGTGGCGTCTAGACTTGGTATGTACTCGCTTAAATGGCAGCTCGAGGATCTTGCTTTCAAGGCATTGAATCCTTTTCAATATAATCATATTCAGCAACAACTTGAGAAGGTTGGAGAGGAACGCAAGGGTGCGCTTGATGCGTTCCAGCGTGAGTTGAAGGAATTTCTGACACAGCATGATATTGGATGCCGTATCACCGGTCGTACGAAGAGTATCTACAGTATTTACCGTAAGATGCGGAAAAAAAGTACGGATTTGATTTTGGATCTGCATGATATTTTTGCGGTTCGCGTCATTCTTCCTACGAAGTTTGGTAAGGATGCTATGCCCGCAGAATCCATGGAAACGCTCTACTCAGTGCTTGGTTTGATCCATAATAAGTGCACGCCACTTCCCGGTAGATTCAAGGATTATATCGCCGTTCCGAAACCAAATGGATACCAGAGTTTGCATACTTCTATTTTGACGACCTCTGCTGGTTTGAAAAATCAGCCGGTGGAAATTCAAATTCGTTCGGAAAAAATGCATCGAGAGGCCGAATATGGTATTGCCGCCCACTGGCTTTACGAAGATACACGTGGCCGTTCTACGGAGTTTGATAAGGAAGATGTTCTCACCTTTATTGATAATCCTTCCGATAAAAATGGAGAAGTACAGAATAAGAAACTCAAGCGACAGATTGAGTGGCTCCGTGGATTGATCAAGGTCCAGGAGGATGATGTTCCCCTAAGGGACGCATCTGGTGATGTGGCCGAGGGTGAAGAGGTACGTGTGGACAACGATTTGCATGAGTATAAAATTGATATTTTTCAGGATCGTATTTTTGTCTTTACGCCAAACGGTGAGGTGAAGGATCTTCCGGTTGGCTCTACGCCTATCGATTTTGCCTATAGTGTTCATACCGATATTGGTCACCGATGCGCGATGGCGAAGGTGAATGGTCATATTGCTCCTGCAAATGCGGCACTGAAGAATGGAGATGTAGTGGAAGTTATTCTCAAGCCCAAGCCAAATCCAAGACCTGAATGGTTGAGTTTTGTGAAGACAAACTCAGCTAGGCAAAAGATTAAAGTTTGGTTCAAGAGCCAGAATAGAGAGTTGAGTTTCCGTGAAGGAAAAGAACTTCTCAACAAGCAGTTACGAAGACTTAATAAGGCTGGACTTGATGATCAGTTGAGCGTTTTGAAGAAGTATGGCGCCAAGACGCTGACCGTGAGTGAACGACAAAAGGTTGTTGAGGACATTGGTAACGGTTCTACTCCTATTAACGCTGTCATCAAAAAAATGTTTAATCAGGATGAATTGATGCAGCCGCTTATTCCGGTTCCACTTAAGGTAATTCCTGATACGGCACCACTGGATTCGCGAATTCTTTTGGGGGGTGAGGCCGGTTTGCCGGTACAGCTGGCTCAGTGTTGCTCTCCGAAAGAGGGTGAGTCTATCGTTGGCTATGTATC
Organism: uncultured Candidatus Peribacteria bacterium; assembly: GCA_964356305.1. Classification (GTDB taxonomy): domain Bacteria; phylum Patescibacteriota; class Gracilibacteria; order UBA1369; family UBA12463; genus CALREA01. Next base: position 884 of record CAYHGS010000068.1, on the reverse strand, counting down.
GCGCGAACACGCTTCTATTCATAAAATTGATTGTGGTCATCTCCAGAGTTCTAATCCTGCTCGTGTTCTCGAGGCGCGATGGGTTTCGTCCCTTACTTCTGACGCGCAGAAATATAGCGTTCGTATTCTCGTTGAGGCGGTTAATCGTATCGGGCTTATTCGTGATATCACTGGTGTTGTCGCTGATATGAATGTGAATATTTTGGATTTCAGCGTGAAGCACCATGACGAAAAATACGTCGTTCGATCGCTTCTGCTCGAGGTTAATGGCTATGAACAGCTGGATGACATTCTTTCACAACTTGAAAATCTTACAGGGGTTTTGAGTGTTATGCGTGAAGAGACTCGAGAACATCAAACGATTTCGGCAAAGAAAAAGTCTGTGCATTCCAAAGCGTCTTAAGCATTCTTTTGAGGTCTTTCCCTTGCTTGTTATTGAGGGATATTTTTAGAGATGATTCGATTATATTTTTTTTCATGTAGTTGAGGAGTTTCAAATACTCCTTGTCGAAAGTTTCTCTCGCGTGGTTCTTTGGGTTGAATTTTTCGCAATCATGACAGGTGATTTGTATCATGTCCCAGCCGGAAATCTTGTCGAGATCGATTTTTTTATGACATCGTGTGCAGTGCGAGAATGATGGTAGTATGCCGAGAATTTCAAAAACTTTTACCTGAAAAATACTAAAGAGTTGTTCCATTTTTTGCTCATTATTTATGGATGCTAATTTTTCTAATGTGTCGATGGCTACCTCGTAAAGTGAATCATTTACGTGTTCGGGTTCACTACATCGATCGATAATATCGAGCATCGTCAGGCCAATCATGGCTTTTTGCGTGGAGTGAGTTGAGGGACTGAACTCGCGGATGGTTTCGCACTGCGTGAT
>CAYHGS010000067.1:0-2900 GCA_964356305.1 uncultured Candidatus Peribacteria bacterium | reverse complement strand
GGCGAGATGTCGGTGTCGACGAAACAGATGATTGATATCGGGAAAGATATTTCGAGTTTGCAGGAGATCTTGCGGGCGCCGAAGTTGCGTGGGAATTTGGGTGAGTTATTTTTGGATAATTTGTTGAGCCAGATACTTCCGGGAAAAGATTTGTATGAGTTGCAGCACCGTTTCAAGAGTGGCGAGGTGGTGGATGCCGTTATTCGTCTCGTGGATAATATGCTCGTCTGTGTCGACTCGAAGTTTCCATTGGAAAACTTCCAGAAGATGATTGATGCGCAGAATGAGAAAGATGAGAAACGAGTTGGTCAGTATAGGAAATTGTTTTTTGGTGATGTGAAGAAGCATGTGGATGCGATTTCTTCGAAGTATATCTTGCCCGAGGAGGGCACGTTGAACTTTGCGCTCATGTACATCCCTGCGGAAAATGTCTACTATGAAACTATCACGAAAGACCTGGCCGACGAGGGTAACATCTCGCAGTACGCCCTGAGCAAGCGCATCATTCCGGTCTCACCGAATACCTTTTATTTGTACTTGCAGACGCTCCTGATTGGATTCAAGGGTATGCAGGTGCAGAAGAATGCGCAGCAAATCTTGATACAGTTATCACAGCTGAAGGGAGATTTTGGGAAGTTTTCCGAGTCGTACGAGCTTGTGGGGAACCACTTGGCTCATGCTCAGGCCAGTTTTGAGAAGTCAGAGAAGAAGCTGGAGAGCTTTGGCGGGAAGCTGGAACGGGTAGAGCAGTCGTCGGAAGAGATTACCCTGCTAGAGTAATCAGCAGGTCAGTCTCAGATATTGTGTTGCGGCTTTACTTTTGGCTTTTTTTGCCTTACAGTAGGTTTCGCTATGGCAACAAAAATTACAGAATTGGCAGAAAAGCTTGGTTTGACTTCGAAAGATCTTCGGAAGAAGCTCGATGAGCTTGGCTTCGGCGTGAAGTCGACGGCCAGGGTAATTGAGGATGATGTAGCTGCATTGGTAACCAAAGAGCTCAGCACTACTCCGGTCGCGAAGATTGAGGAGACTGCAGGAGTCGCAGAAGTTGCCAAGGAGGAAGATGAGGCTCTCGCAGCGCCTACCGGTACGGTAGAAATTTATGAGAGTGCTATCGAACGAGAAATTGATCGTGAAATTTTGAAATCTCAGCGTAAGAAGATGGCGGGAAAGGATTCCGGTCACAAGGAGTCTACGACTAGTCGTCCGGGACCTGTTCAGGGTGTTATCGAGATTCCTGATTCCATCTCCGTCAAAGAGTTTGCCGAGAAAACGGGACTTGGAGCGGCGAGAATTATCGGTGTTCTCATGAAGAATGGAGTTCTTGCCAATATTAATCAACAAATTGATTTCGATACTGCGGCTATTATTGCGGCGGATTTGGGGATTGAGCTTAAGCGTAAGCGAACGGGAGCGGCGTTGAGTGACCTGTATGAGGGAAATGTTTCCGCGATTTTGAAAGAAGATGATGAAAGCGTGTTGAAACCTCGACCACCGGTGGTTGTTATTATGGGACACGTGGATCATGGAAAGACAAAATTGCTCGATTATATTCGTAGTTCGCACGTCATGGATAGTGAGTCAGGTGGTATTACGCAGCATATCGGAGCATATCAAGTTACCAAAAATGATAGGAAGATCACCTTCTTGGATACTCCGGGACACGAGGCGTTTACGGCTATGAGAGCCCGCGGAGCCAAATTAACTGATATTGCGATTTTGGTGGTGGCCGCCGATGAAGGCGTGAAGCCACAGACGATTGAGGCGCTAAACCATGCAAAGGAGGCGGGAGTGCCGATTATCGTTGCGTTGAATAAAATGGATAAGCCGGGCGCACAGCCGGATCGAGTGAAGGGCGAGCTTGCCGAATACGGCTTACAGCCTGAGGAGTGGGGAGGTACAACCGTGATGGTACCGATCTCCGCACTTACGGGACTTGGCATTGATCAACTTTTAGAAATGATTCTGCTCACGGCGGATATGTTGAACTTGAAGGCGAATCCGGATCGTGAAGGTGTTGCAACCGTTGTAGAAGCCCATTTGGACAAGAGTCTCGGACCGGTTGCGACCGTTGTCGTTAATGCAGGAACATTGCATTTGATGGATAATGTCGTTATTGGAACTACCCATGGAAGACTCAAGACGATGAAGGATCACCTCGGACGCAATATGCGTGAGGCTCCCCCATCAACTCCGGTTTTCTTGGCTGGTTTATCTTCGACACCACAGAGTGGAGATATTTTGCACGTTGTTGCTGATGAAAAGATTGCTCGTATCAGAGCACTTCAGATTGGCGCCATGAAGACAGAGGCCGCAAAAGAGCAGGCATTAGGCCTCGACCAGATTTTGATTAAAATTAATGAGGGCAAGTTGAAGCTTTTGAAATTTGTTTTGAAGGCGGATACGCAAGGATCGCTCGAGGCGATCAAGTATGCGCTTTCTCAGGTGAAGGATGACAATGTTTCGTTCAAAATTATTCACGCGGGTGTAGGAAATATTACCGAAGGTGACGTGATTATGGCTGCAGCAAGCGGTGGATTAGTCATCGGTTTCCATGTTACTATTCAGCCACAGGTTCAGAGAACAGCCGAAAAGGAGGGTGTAAAAGTCGCTCTCTACGATATCATCTATAAACTTCTTGAGGATTTGAAAAATATTCTTTCAGGACTCTTGGAGCCGGAAATTATTGAGATTATTTTGGGACGTACCGAGGTGAGACAGATCTTCCTTACGAAGAAAAAGGAGCAGATTATCGGTTGCCGTGTACTCTCTGGAAAGGTTGAGAACAAGTCAAAAATCCGCATTATGCGTAATGATGTGAAGGTCGGAGATGGCGAGGTTGCCACGCTTCGATTTATCGACAAGGTCGTCTCTGAAATTGCCGAGGGTAATGAGTGTGG
>CAYHGS010000066.1:0-2928 GCA_964356305.1 uncultured Candidatus Peribacteria bacterium | reverse complement strand
AATATCGCTCGAGATCGTGCCGATCTCTCGCTCTTCTGGGACGTCTGGGATCGCCTCAGCGCTCAATATGTTGATCCGACCGCCATCAATGCTGATAAAATGGTCTACGGCGCCATCAAAGGTATGGTAGCCGCCCTGGATGATCCTTATAGCGTCTTTATGGATCCGGTAGAGTCCAAGGAGTTCAAAAATAATCTCACCGGAAAGTTGGATGGCATTGGCGCGCAACTCAGCGTGAAGGACAAAAACCTCACTGTCATGAGTGTGCTCAAAAACTCTCCCGCGGAAAAAATCGGACTCAAGAGTACTGATATTATTTTGAAAATTGATGATGCTGTGGCTGGCGATATGACGATCTACGAAGCCATTACGAAGATTCGTGGCACACGAGGAACTTCTGTCAAACTTCTTATATATCGAAAAAATAACGGAGATCCTTTTGAATTAACCATTGTTCGTGATGAAATTCGACTTAATAGTATTGAGCTCACGGAAAAACCAAATAATATTTCTGTTATTGCTCTTCATCAGTTTACTGATAGTACGATGACCGAGCTGACGGAGGTTATTCCGAAAATTCTTGCGAAAAAACCAAAGGGAATTATTCTCGACCTTCGTGATAATGGCGGGGGATATCTGGAGGTGGCGGTGGATGTACTGTCTGAACTTCTTATCGGCAAAAGAGAGGTGGTTACTATCCGCAAACGTGATCCAAAAAATGATGAGAAAAAGTTTACGAGTGGTAGCGGTAGACTGACGAGTGTTCCTCTCGTCGTACTTGTTAATAATGGCTCCGCCTCTGCCTCTGAAATCGTCGCTGGTGCGGTTCAGGATTTAAAAAGGGGTACAGTCGTTGGTGAAAAAACGTATGGAAAAGGAAGTGTTCAAGAAATTGATGAGCGACTGAAGGGTGAGGCGAGTCTCCGTATGACCATTGCCAAATGGCTTACTCCACTCGGACGATCTATTAATAAAATTGGAATTGAGCCGGATCAAACAGTAAAATATACCGAGACTGATTTGAAGAAGGGCGTTGATCCACAGATGGATGCGGCTTTGAAGGTGCTGAAGTAGCGGGCTGCCATAGGAACACATAGTCAGGAACGCGCTTTTGACTTATTTGTTAATTTGCTGTATAATATGGTTGTAGCTTTAGTTTTCTTTTAACCTATTTATATGACTCAGCCTACCGGTCCTGCATATAATGAAACCTCTAATACTGCGCCTTCGCAGCTGCCATTCCCGAATATGAAATATGTGGGTATCCGAGATGGGAAACATGTTTATGAGCCTAAGACAGCTACCCCCTTTGTTGATGCTTATTCCGTCTATGCTCTAAAAATAAATAGGCTTCTTCCAAAAGGTAGCGGTGTAGCGATGGCTAGAGTTTTATTGGTCGGAGGTGGAAGCCAGGATTGTATTGGCAGCCTTGAAATTCCGGTTGGTACAGATCCGGCCGTCATGCAGAGAATTTTATCGCTCATGCAACAATGTGATGAATTAAGCGTAAGAACTATCGGTACCGTTAGAACGACTATTCGAAGTGCCGTAGATCAAAGACATAATCCCTCTGCCTATGAGGAGCTGAGCAGAATATTATCTGGCCATGACCTCTCGAAAATATTGAGAGATAAACAAGTGCGTGGGTTGATAGAATTTGGCCTTGATCATTTTTCCAATATGCCAAAGAGTTTTGTAGATAAAAGTGCTCCTGCTCGAATTCAATTTGCTACTTATGACGTTCGCGATAGTTTGATTAAAACCCTAGGAAAATCGGTCGACAATATTCCCATACAGCCTGTCGGCTTTGGTGATGTGCAACCGGAAATATATCAAGATTACGACGCAGAACGTCTTTCTAATATCATGGCTCTCGTGGCTGTATATCTTAAAAATGGTGGCTGGAAAGCGGCTTGGGGCGAAATTGAGTAAGCGCTTCCAGACTTTAACAATTACTTTTATGAATATTTTAGGTGCACCAGAAGATAATAAAGGCAGAGCTGTTCCTTTTAGGCCAGTTTTTGTGCCACCCGATAGTGCTGGACATGTCAAAATGAAACTCGTTGCACACAATCAGGAACATCTTGCCGGTAGGGTAAGATCTTTTGATGGGAAAACCGTAGGGGCCTTGGAAGATCTTGCGAGAGGACTTGCCAATGTTGGTAATTTTACTCTTATCAAATTGCCGATGGTGGTGGCCATGAAAACAGATTGGACCCCTGTTTCGCGCATTGAAGAAACGGCTGCTGTTTTGACCGGGCAAGCAAGTATCAAGGAGACAAGAGATTATGTAGTTAGTCATTTTTCAAAAATACAATTTCGACCTCCTCTAAGGGATAAAACGACATCCGGCAAAGAACAAACTTTGATAATCTGGCACGACATCATGAGACCGAAACTCGATGATATTTTACATCGTGAACAGATGAGATCTGCAGAGCTCAAATCGCGCGCGGAACAAGAAGCATATACGCAAGAAGAGTCGCCGCTTTTCAAGAGAGGAGAAGGGGCAATTTATGCTGCTTTTAAACAAAAAATGGAAACCGTATATCGGAATACCGTTACTGAGCTCAAGCAATTTGCGACTGAACTTTTGGAGAAACTTGAATCCATAAAGCATTTAGAGTGGGAAGGCTAAGGAGATCCATATGTTGTATTAAAAAGAGGATGTCCTTGATTGGCACACCCTCTTTTTTTTGCTTTGCTTCTATTTTAACTTTTTGACTTACTTCTGGCAGTCAGCTGCGCAGCAACCACCTTTTCCTGCGGCGCACATTACCATTTGGTATCCCATGAAGAGTGCGGCGAGACCTACGAGGTCATACACAACCGTGACAACAACAGGCCAGCTACCAAAAAGAGCCTCAACGAGATTATAATTTGCTACGCCAACGAGTCCCCAATTGAGACCACCAACGACGAGCAAGA
>CAYHGS010000065.1:0-2994 GCA_964356305.1 uncultured Candidatus Peribacteria bacterium | reverse complement strand
GCTTCCATAGCTCAATGGATAGAGCAACGCCCTTCTAAGGCGAAGATGAAGGTTCGATTCCTTCTGGGAGCACCATATAGATTACTTCTATCGAAAATATTCAAAGCTGCCCAGCTTCATTTTTTCATGTCCCAAAATAAGTAGACAAAAATAGAAAATATTGTTAAAATAACGCCTTCAAAAATGCTCTTCACTCATGTCACACATTCTTCGACCACTTCAGGTTACACTTCCAGAACTTTCGCCAGTAGAAATTCGCCGTGCCACGACTGGACTTATCGTCGATCTTGAAAATGCAACATCGGAGTATCAGCAATGGGCCAACGTGCAACAAGTTCCGCTCGAAAAGCAAAATCGCATTCAATTCGCTTCTCGAAAAATTATGCGCTTTATTGCGGAAGTCACGCAACTTCGTGATGGAAATGAAAATCAGAAACATCTCTCGCAGCTCAATCTCGAGCACATTCCAGAGGATATTTTTCTCGCTATTATCGAACTTTCTCAGGAAATCCCGGAAATATATAACATCTTTTTTCGCAGTCCAACCGACCATCACCTTTTTGCCGTGATGTTCCAAAAAGCGCTTTGTACCGTTGATAAACCAATTCCACTTCGTCACATTCGTGCTGCAAAAATTCTCGACCTTCAGCAAGAAATTCCAGAGCAAACAATAGATCGTACCAAGCCATTTCCTGTACAAATGGAAACAGTTACCCACGAACAGATTAGCCACGGCACGCTTGCTCTTCACGAAATTCTCACGCAAAAACTCGACGATATGCCGACAGAACTTCGACTTGCGATGCAGCACCTCATCGATTTTCTCATAGACTGCCTCAATCCTGACGAAGAAAAACCCGCCACCAAGCGCTACGAACAGCTGATGCACTGGCCACAAAACTTTCATCTCGGAGAAATTCCGGAGTCTGTAATTAATGCCGCCGCTTGTATTAAATTTTTTGACGCCACGCTTCACCTCGCCATCCTCGGTCACGATCATGCACAGACAACAGTGGAACGCGACCATATCACAGATCACCGCACGAATCGTCGCCGTCGCGAACTTGAAACACCACTCGCCTATAATCCAATGAGCATTGCGATGCAGAATACCGAGGCCAGAAGAAAGGACTGTCTCGCAGATATCACCGAAATGTATGCTCATGGTGAACTCTCACTCCTTCCGGCGCATATGCATAGTGAACTGTCACTTGTAAGCGCGCATCAGCACACACAAATTGCCGCTATTATGAACGGCTCTAATATTACTCTTTTTTCTCGTGGGCTTTTTACACGCGAAAATCTCACACGGGCAAATCTCAAAAATGCCCTCGCAAATACGGTTGATCGAGCCGCGCATGCCTACCGGCACGTTCGTACGACACCACCAAAAATTCTCTTCCAGCAAACGCTCGATTTTTTCAGCCAGCTACGCGAAAATAATCGTGCCAGGATCCGGAGAAATGAAATAGAAAAGTGGAATGAGACCCTTGACGGATATATATCTGGAGGTTGGTTTTTTGCACCGATTGGAATCGTAAGTATTAATAGAATACGAATGATGTTGACGAGCATAGAGAAAGAGCCAAAAATGTTGCAGCCAGAAATTGTAAGAAAGATTGCGCAAACATTTGCTATGGAGCTCGAAAATGTCGATCCTACCGAAGCCGAAAAATTCAAAAAACATTTTGCTCATTTCGATGGCGAGGCATTGCTCGAGCAGGAAATGAGTCGAGTAATACATCGGGGAGAAGAAGTAAGAAAGTTGCTTACATTCCTGAAGGAAACACAAAAGTACATCGTAGATCAGTATGAACAACAAATTGCCTTTCCTGGTCAACTCCCATCCGTAAAACGATTAACCTATAATGATCCTCATTATGCACCGCGTGAAAAGTCTGGAAGTGAAAAAATAAGACCGATAAATAGCCAGGTGATTCCAGGACAGTATATCGCAGAGTGGAGCGAGGGCGAACAAACCATACAGATGCCACATTATGGAATCGGAAGTACTAGGAGTAACCCCTATGGAGCAGGATATACACCCCATCAAATACTGATTCCAAGAGTTGAAGATCTAGGCAAAGTCGACTGGAGTCCCCGTTTCAATGTCATACTCACGAAAGGTAATTTTCTTTTTGACGCCTATAGGGCTACGCCGGAATCAGAAGAAAAAAGGAGAAAAGTTGATAAAACAATATCGACGGGATTTAAGGAAGAGACAGGAAGATCCTTACAGGAAATGTATGATCAGGTGTATGAAAGCAGCGACGGAACACCTATTTTGAATGCGGTGAAGCTTGTAGGAGGACAAATTCCAACTTACGTAGTTCGAAGACAGAAAAGCGTACAGGCAATCGATAATCGCGGTCCAGCATTATGGAGACTCAAAGATGATATTTCAAATTTGAATGTCATGCCCGAGGGGCACATATTTTTCTTGGAGGGAGGAAGAACACTACACTGCAAATTTAGAGATCAGGAAACGAACACATACAAAGAGCATATAATTCCAATGTATCTCGATAAGGTCATAGAGTCGACGATAAAAGTAATTCAGTTGGCGTCGAACGATGGGCATAAGGAGTTTATGATCGCGGAGCTCGTAATGCATGAGGGATATCGCCCGCAAATTAATGTTCGACATATAAAATTCGATGGAGAAAATATGAAGAGAATAAGTGAAAAGGGGACGATATTGGAGAGGCATTATTCCGATATTTTTCCGCTGCCAGATGGTAGAGTCGTTGCCATCAACGGTAAGGGAATTAAAATATTTGATTTTACAAAAGAGAGGCCGCTCGGAATAGCGAGACTCTTTGAGAACGATCCCGAAACGTATCTTGAACAGGAGTTCTCGTTTGGGAATCTTCATATGATTCATTATATGCTCCTGAATAAAAAAGACAGAGAGGATTATGTGGCTACTGATTTACAAGTCCTTCCAAGTGGAGAAATATTCTTCCGGCTGGATGGGCATACATTCTATATCAC
>CAYHGS010000064.1:0-2996 GCA_964356305.1 uncultured Candidatus Peribacteria bacterium | reverse complement strand
TCCGCCATCGCCCTCATCCTCATCGGCGCGGTCTTCGTCATCGAAACACTTTCCGTCATCATCCAACTCACCTCCAAAAAATTCTTCGGCCGCAAAGTTTTCCTCATCGCCCCTATCCACCACCACTTCGAGAAACTCGGCTGGCCCGAAGCAACGGTCGTCATGCGCTTCTGGATCATTGGCGGCATGTTCGCCGCCTTAGGCGTGATACTCAGACTCACGGGAAGCTTCTAATGCGTAATGAGAAAATAAGGGAAGGCTTGTTAGGCCCTGCACGTTTTAACGTTTCATAGAAGAATAGATACGTTTTTCGACTTAGGCGATGTGATATCGCCTGATATCATCATATCAATGCAACTCCTGCTTCAAATCAACTAAAACTTGAAAAAATTGACATAAATACAAAAAAATAATATAATATACGCCAATAAAACACCCTCTACATGCCGCAAGGAATAAACAAAAGAGACACTTCGCCTCAAACAGAAACGAGTCACGACGGAGTGCAAACACCAACAAGCGCAGCGGCAGTAGGTCAGATCAACACCACCGCACGACAAGCCATCTCGACCTCACTCCAGGAGACCCCGCAAGAAAACCAAACGAATATTTCCGAAAAAGTCTCCGGTCTCGAAACCCTCGCCGCCGCCGGACTCCCAACTCCGAAGCATCGCCTCTATCTCGATGCGGGATATTTCAACAACCCTTCCGAAGAAAAAGAGGATGAATATGATGCAAAAGTTGAAGCATATATCCAGCAAATACGGGCATCAGAAAGCTATAAACCAGAAAGTGATGCATTAAAAAGTGACGAATGCAAAATAATAATTCGATCAGCCCACCCACGAGAAAGTGAATTCTCGGGAGGCGCATTTCATAGTAAAAAAACAATCATAAGCAGTTTCTACCCGCACCAAGAGGTAAAACGAATCCGATACGCCGAAATCATCCGAAAATCCAAACCGGAAAATTCCCCGCACGTCCGCCGCGACATCAGCCTGAAAGGCATACAAAATTTCAACGTGAACGATATGGGCGTCTATCTCAACGAAGATATTCCTTCTGTTGGACAAATCACCGTTGTACCCCTTGATAATGGACAGATAAGTCTCCGATATTTTACAAATGGTCGCTTGGAAAGTGAAAATGTAGACCCCGCCGTAAATCCCCGGGAAGGAATACATCTCGTCGATCATAAAAGAAATGGGAACGAACAAGCTGTAATGATTTACCGACACATGCTCATCGAAGATATCAAAAAAGCTCAAGCCTGCTTCGACACGCCACAAGAGTTCGAAATACAAATCATCTACGATCCAGAAACAGATGAGGGTAAATGGGTCTTCGTACAGGCAAAAAGTGTCACCCCAGAAAGTACACAAAATGACGCCATCCCCGAAGATATCTTTCGCGACGGAGCCAAAAGCTGGCATCCAAATTGTTGGAAAGGACATGCCTACGCGAATATCCGTGCAAGTAAGCGAGATATTCTCCGAGAAACGAAAGCGATCATCATCGACGAAGTTCAGTGGGTAAAAGACTGGGTACTAGAGCATATGCCATCAGGAACAATGTTCGATGATGAACGTATATTCGAAGACGTATCGAAAAGAAATTTTGACAGACGCTTTAACATTCAAAAGTTCGTCATGACCACACCGGAGCTCTATCAAGCCATGATTGAAAAATATCGAGAACTGACACGAATGGCAGAGAAGACCAGTATCGTAACCATCATGAAGCGAAAAACGGCCATAGAATTCAATGAATATGCCGAAGATGATACCTACAAAAATGACCCTGCAGCAGAATATATCATACGGGAAAGAGAAATACTCGCATCACTCGCCTCCGTACTTTTCCAGGGTACAACAGAGGGCGATAATGACATAAACACTGACAACCATAGAATCGTCGGCACGGGCGGCCTCTCTCAGATCCAGATTCGCTATCAGCTCAATGAAAGTAGCTATGATCAATCAGATACAGGCAATTGGAAGAACATAGATCGCCTCAAGGACCTCAAAGACGGCGACACACTCATCGTGATGATCAAAGGCGGTGTGACATCACTCTACGTTCCGGAATTGCTTTAAAAATTTTGCAGGAAAAATAAGAAGCAATTTTCTATTGACGGTGAGCAAACACTCACCTACACTCTAGACAATCTTAATCAAAAAAATAATGGAACCAACAAGAATTGCCATCTTCGAAGAAAAACAAATAAGAAAGATCCTTCACAAGGGCGAATGGTGGTTTGTGGTAGAAGACGTAATACGCGCACTTACTGATTCAAAAGATGCCAAGCAGTACATTAAAAAAATGAGAGAACGTGATCCTGAACTCGAAAAAGGGTGGGTACAATTTGTACCTACCCTTGACATAGCAACAAAAGGTGGTAAACAAAAAATGGCATGTTCAAACACCGAAGGTATATTCCGCATCATTCAATCCATCCCCTCTCCCAAAGCCGAACCTTTCAAGCGCTGGCTCGCAAAAGTAGGCTACGAACGTATTCAGGAAATAGAAGATCCTGAGCTAGCAACAAAACGAACCAAAGACCTCTACAAGGCAAAAGGTTATCCCGATAGCTGGATCGACAAGCGCATGCGTGGCATCGCTGTACGCGAAACCCTCACCGACGAATGGAAACAACGTGGCGTAAGAGAAGGCATCGAATTCAGCATCCTCACAGCAGAAATATCCAAAGCCACTTTCAGGATGACCCCAAGTGAGTACAAAGAACACAAAGGCCTCAAGCGTGAGAATCTCCGTGATCACATGACCGACCTCGAACTCATCTTCAACATGCTCGGCGAAGCCTCCACTACCGAAATCGCCGTACATACCGACGCCCAAGGCTTCACTCAAAACAAGATCGCCGCGCACAAAGGAGGCAAAGTCGCCGGAAACGCCCGTCAAAATCTCGAACTCGAAACCGGCAAAAAGGTCGTCACCAAAAACAATTATGTAATTACAAAAAAAGAAAAAATAAA
>CAYHGS010000063.1:0-3031 GCA_964356305.1 uncultured Candidatus Peribacteria bacterium | reverse complement strand
CTCCAGTAGCTCCAGTACAAACCGTTGTAGCAGTCAAAATGGATGATCAATTACCGGTTGCACCGAGACCAGTCATTAGTCCGGATGCAAGAATTATTGGATATAAAATTACATCCATGATGTATGATTCCGTGCAGCAAAAGGCCATACCAACTCCTCAGCCGATTATCGATAAAATTCATAAGGCCTTTGAGCTATGGGAGTCAGATTCAAATATCAAAATTGGTTTCCGATATGACGGTTTGGCTGCGGATCATTATGATAGTCGGGATGAAATTCCTTCCGATGGAAGAATTTATGTTGTTTTGAACGCTGTTAATCAAAGCGTGGATCCGGGTGCGGCTGGTGTAGGCGGATACGTAGGAACAATACCTGGTGGTTATCAGAAAGGTTATGCTTTTATTGAGACGAGAAAAGGCCTCTATACTGCTACTTTGAAGGATATCGTTCATGAAATTGGTCATGCGATAGGCTTGGATCATACTCCGACGAATTCATCGATCATGAGTTGCGGGACGGCAACATGGGGCGATAGAGAAGTACTCGCTTTAACGGAACTCGACCGAGTGTATCTCACTAAGCTTTGGGCGCCGGATGCATCCACTCGACTCTATAGTATTTCAGGAAAAGTGACGACGAATACATCAAATGCAACTTCATTTGTTTTTGCGGTTAATACCGTTAATGGTCATACCTATTCAAATCTTTCAAACTCATTGGGTGACTATACTATTCCTATTTTTTCTCCTGGTCAGTATAGGGTTTTTGCCAAGGGCTACGAGGCAAGTGCTTTTGACGCGCCCGTAAGCGTGAGTCCAAGTTGGTATGTCTCTGCTGGAGTCAGTACAAATGATCCCTATGGAGGGGCAACTTTTCCTGTCGATTCCGCTCATCGCAATACGACAAATATAAATGTTACCATGATTCAACAGCCCGTTCCGTTCAATCTTTTTTGGACCGTTGATACCAATGGACCAACGGGTCCGTATATCTTTAACCATGCTTTTCTCAAGAAGGGTTCATCAGGGGAAATTTTGCTTGAATTCTTGAAAGGTAAGCCGGTCTCATCTGTACAGGCATATGGCAGTTCTCCGGATTATAGTCTCACTAATTTGCACACTACCACTCTTGTTCCCGGTGGTGAGAGCATTCCTGCGTTTACCGTAAGCGCTACTAGCAATGCTGAGGCTGGAGACAGGCTTGTAATAGCCCGTGGTCCTTCTGGAAATATTCAGGCGGGATTAATTGGCATTAATATTATTGGAACAAAAGATCCAAGTTTTATTTCTAATGATTTACCATATGGTGATCCAAATTTTTCATTGGGAGAATCCGGCTGGGTTAAAAGACAAATCGAGAAGAACTTTAACTTTAGTTGGTTGGATGCTACATATTGGATGCAATAACATTTTATTTTTTATATTTTTTCTTCATGGCCTATACTGCAAAAGCACTCCCGTTTACATTACGACGCGTAGGGAATATTTCTGAAAAAGCACTCGAGATTCATCATGATAAATTGTATGTCGGATATGTGAATAAGAAAAATGAGATTGAAGAGAAGTTAAAAGGAGCTGATCGTGCTGCGGCTAACGCTACCCATAGCGAGTTTCGTGATTTGAAATTAGAAGAAACATTTGCGGCGAATGGAGTGTATCTCCATGAGGATTATTTCAGCGTTCTCGGCGGTGAAGGACAGAGTTCAGTTGATGCCGGAGAATTGGGAGAGGCACTTGTCGCGGAATTTGGTTCGATCGAAAACTGGATCACTGATTTCAAGGCATGTGGAATGTCGGCACGTGGATGGGCTGTGTTGGCCTACGATACGAACGATGGACGATTGCATAATTACATCGGTGATATGCACAACCAGGGCGGTGTGTGGGGTGCGATTCCGGTTGTCGTGCTTGATGTTTATGAACACGCTTATTTCATGGACTACGGAAGCGATAGGAAATCATACATCGAAGACTTCATGAAAAACCTCGACTGGAAGATGGCGGGGGAGGTGTGGGGGAAGATTAAAGGGTTGTCGTTTTAGTACCGTCCCTCATAGTAGTTGCAAATATCTCCTTTCTCCTCAAGTAATTCGCTGATTTCCTGCGCTGACTGTGGGCGTTTTCCCGGGTCAGCTTGTGTTAGCGCGAGAATTGTTTTGAAAATTGCGCGAACTCCAGGTCGATCGAGAGGTTGCACTTTTGGAATGTAATGCCACTCCATTCGCTGCATTGCGTCCTGATAGAAAAATCTGTTATATGCCTTTGCTTGGAAAAGTTTCTGAATATCACAATCTCCCGAAGCGTCAAGTGGCGAAACAATTCGGTGAAATATATCGGGAAACAATTCATATGCGACAAATCCAAGAGAATGAAAATCTGAAGTGATATGATATTTGGCAGGTGTGTTATTTTCAGCATCGGTTAGAGCATTACCGGTAGAAATCAGCGGCTGCCTCGGTATGCATTCGGGAGGAATGAAAAGGGGTGATCCGACAGCATATGTTTTTTCCGTATGATCCATGGAAGTTAGGAGCTCAGTATCAATTAACTTTACATTTTGGGCGGTAAATTCATCTGTTTGCGTCAAAACAATATTTTCAGGTTTGATATCGCGATGAACTAAATTTGCTTTTGCTAGAATCTCGATGTTTGCAGCTACTGCCTTGATAAGGTCGCGAATTTCCGAGATAGAGATGCGGATTAGGTCGTATGCCTGCCCCATATCAACTCCATCGTGAAAATCGACAACTTGTGTGAAATCTCTGATGAAGTGCGTTCGAGGAAGATCCACTGCGGAAACAGCATCTGCATTCGCAAGCATATGCTGCTGCGATTCCAGTGCCCGCCTGAACATCGCTGTAGCATTCGGATTATTACGTTTAAACCTTTTGATGACGACCTGTGCTCCGCTTTGTGTCTCAGCCAGAAAAACAGCAGAATGGGAGCTCTCTCCAAGCCTGCCTTGAAGATTATATTGTTCTCCGCCGACGTGAACTATTTCACGATCAAAAGATGGTTCAAATATCATAGTA
>CAYHGS010000062.1:0-3188 GCA_964356305.1 uncultured Candidatus Peribacteria bacterium | reverse complement strand
CATAGTTCGAGCCGATGAATCCCGCTGCGCCGGTAATAAGAATTTTTTTAGACATCGAGGGGAAATATAGCAAAATTAAATAACAAAGGGTAGTCCATAAGGTACTTTCAGAAATATAGAATTATTCCATAGTAAATTTTCTGCCCGAACATGCATTTTATTTCAGATTTGCCGACTTTTCCAGCTTCAAATTTTTTACAGGCTCATTTTGTCAAGAACATGAATTGACAGAGAAAAAGCAATGGTATGAACCATAAATTTCCCCAAAGCTACATTATATATATGAAAAGATACGGAAAACGTATCTACACGAATATAAAACGTCGAAACGGACAGAAAGGAAAACAGCTTCGCCAAAAAACTACATGTTTTTTACCTCCCTCGAAAACTCCTCAAAATCATATATATACAAATTTTTATCATAATTCACCGACGACACAGCCATCAAGACCGTCCCCGGCGCGAAATCTACAAATTCCCTAAAATACAATCCCTCCATTTTCACCGCATCGGATGGACCTTTCAAGTCAAATTCTGTCCACTCATTGCCATCATGAAAACGGCCCCGGCATGAACCAGCCATCACCACATAGATCTTCTTTTCTCCACGAACCGCATGCCCGCCACGTGGCAACAGCGTATCGGTTACATAATAAACACGTTTCACCTCCCAATCGATGTAATCCTTCAGCTCAATAGCCGTGAGGCTACCTCTCGGATCTATATGGGTTGGTAATATAATTTTTTCAAGTATCTTCATCCCAAGAACCATACCACATGGCAGCTTCAAAATCCAAAGCACCTTCAAAGCTGAATAATTGACAAAAAGTAGAAAACAGTATAATATAACAAATATGAGCAATGACGGAATGAATATCGGCAATACGAGTAACCCTGCACAAGATACAGATGATCAGACGAACGCGGTGCGCGTGGATCAAGTGGCGCTTGCTGAGCTTCGAGAATGGGGAAAACTTGGGCTTCGTTTTGCAGAAGATTTTCGAGGGCAAGAGAAGCAGTTAGAGGAGGTTGTCGCCGTGTGTGGAGAAGTTGATGCGAGCGTAAAAAGACTACTCGGTATCCCGGAATCCGTTTCGCTGGGTCTTGTCGATGAGAGAAGAATGAAATCGGCACTTCGGGAGATGGGTGTAGAAATTCCTCTTACGAACGATATTATAGGGGCGGCATCGCAAACTTTTATAAAATGTCTTGCAGCGCTGGGGGATACGAATGATTCGAAATCATTAGAGAAAATGGGAATAAATGTGATTAAGTTAAAGGGGGTTTTACTCGAGCCCGGTAAGATGAGGCAAGGAGACCCAACGGGAAATAGTACAAGAACGTTTAATGCCTATAAAACAATGCCTCGCCTAGAGATGATTCTTGCGATGCTGCAGAACGAAGGTGTATATACCGAAGATATTATTGTTTGTCAGGGAGATGTTTATCCGAATCAAATGAGACATTTGCCGTACTATGTAGTAGAAATTCCACGTCTCAATCGTCAGATGCTGATATGCGATGAGGTTGGCGAACAGACGTTTATCATTGATGGAATAATGAATAGGGAGCGGTTATGCGAGGTGACGAAAGCCGAACTTGAAGAAAAATTTGGTGAGAGAGTGATGCCGATACCTTGTCACAACAGGGGTCAGTACATTTCGGATGTATCTATAGCCCTTTTCTTTGATTTTTCTGATATGACAACCAGAAATCAAGTGAAGCCAAAGGTAAAAGTAATTGACCAAGAGCTAGTGCGTGACGAGATGTTGAAATTATATCCAACATCAAAAGATTTTTTCGAGGCTATTGCCGGCTGGGGAAGAAGAGATATTTCAGTGTGGGGAAAGAAAATGACCGCCATCGTAGGAATTTTTGGAATGAATGGAATGGATAATCCAGAAATGTACAAACTAGCTGAGAGAATATATGGGACAGACGATGCGCTAGTTCAGAAAAATATGACGACGCTCGAAAGAGGATCAGATAAAGAAAAATGGAGTAAGCTCATAAAAAAGATGTACCCAAAAATGTCGGATTTCATTGCGATGGATTTCGCGAAAAGAAAAGCATTTGAGATTGATGGGAAAAAATTACCTGCAATTACTACCATGTTTATTGGTCAACAGGTAGCTTCATACGCGGAATTATCTCTCTACAGGATGGCGCTAGAGATCTACGGATTCGAAGATATTGAAACGCGAGCGAAAGTGGAGGCATACATTGAGAATGAAGAAAAGCTTCTTGAATTAGGTAGGGATAAAAACAAGTGGGCGGCAGAAGTAAAAGCGCAGTTTCCCACGCTGAAAGACTTTATAGAAAAAAACGTGGACCATACGGGGAGAGAAACCATCGATGTGCTAGGAAATAAGTTAGCATTTTTAGCAGGGATCTTCGAGATAAAGGATAACGTTAGCAGTATTGCTGGATTTTACAAATTGGCAAAAGCAATATATGGATCAGAGAATCCCGAGCTTCAGGTGGAGATGGATAGGTACATTAAAAATGAGGAGAGACGAAAAAATTTGGGTAAGGATCGAGAGAAATGGAAAGAAGAAATAAAAATGGTCTACCCTACACTGCAGTCGTTTCTAGAGAATAATACCGCTGATAAGAAAGAGGCAATGGAAGTGGCAGGAGTAAGTATTGGGGGGTTAGGAATATTATTTGGCTTCAAAAAAGCAGCCAGTACGGCGGATTTTTATAGATTAGCAAAAGAAATATATCAGCCTGACGAGGAAAGTGACGACGGGAGATTTCTAAAAGTAGTCACAGAAAACGCAGACAGGGTGGATTCGCTAGGGAAAGATAGGGGGAAATGGACAGCGGAAATAAAGAAAGTGTATCCAACATATGGTGATTTTGTGGCTATGAAAGGGATGGCACGCAGAGATGTGGAAATCGCGGGAAAAAAGCTCTCATTTATAGGAAGTATTTTTGGAATGAAGCGCGCAGTCAGCAGTAACGAGGGTTTTTATGAGATCGCAGAAAAAATCTACTATCCAAATGGAAGGTAGCATAGGCTCCTTGAGGAAAATCGGACCATTACGCCAACGTTCTCTTCTTCTTCTCAATCTTGTAACACTCCAGAATATCCCCAGGCTGGACGACAACATCACCTCGGTACAAGATTCCACACTCATTACCCTCGGCAATTTCAGAGACGACCTTGTCGATAAATCGAAGCG
>CAYHGS010000061.1:0-3281 GCA_964356305.1 uncultured Candidatus Peribacteria bacterium | reverse complement strand
TCTGATGGAATCATCGAGCTTCCCAGAATAACATCCGGGTATGTTCCTGATAATTTTGTGAGATGGACTGTGATCAATGAGCTCACTCTGCATTATGTGAACTCTCATTTTGCCCACCCTGATGATGTATTGTCTGAGGATAGAGGAAGCAAGCAGACTTGGGACTCACTACGAAACCAATTTGAAGATTATGTAAAATGGCTTTACTCCTCTGCGCCAGGTCTTCGGAGTATGACTGCAAAACAAGGGGCGGTTGCTGTACAGCGCTATGTTCGCCTTGCTGTTGATGCGCGGATGGTGGATGGCGCATATGAAATTAATCTTGGTAATTTCTATGATGAAGCCTCTTTGATGCTTCGCTCCTCCCGTAAACCTGCCTCAATTGAAGGGGGGACCATTTCCGCAGTATCATCAGATATGTACTTGATCAGGGCCTCAAAAGCCAAGATCGTGGTCAAATTTGAGGGAGAGACGCCTTGAAAATTTGTTTTGTTTTGGAAGGTAATTATCCTTATGTTCGAGGTGGTGTATCCACCTGGGTGGATGAATTTATTCGTTCCTGGCCTGAAGATCAATTCGTATTGTGGACTATCTCAGACCTGGAGAGCAATCGTGGGCAATTCTTATATACTCTGCCAGATAACGTGGATTCTATAATTGAAAACTTTCTTGGTGCTTCATTTAATCTGCGTATCAATAAAAATCCAAACTTGAAATTTACTTCCGAAGAGCAAAAGGCAATAGCTCAACTGGTTCGGTGCGGTGATCCAGATTGGGAGGTGCTTCTCAATTTATTCCACCTGCATTCGAACAAACCGGTGGAATTTTTTCTAAGTGAAGAATTTCTTAATATTTTGAAGGATCTGGCTCGGGAGAAGTTCCCGTTTGCAAGTTTTTCCGATCTGTTCTGGACTGTCCGCTCGATGTTCCTCCCATTGTTTTTTTTAGTCGGGCAGCCCATGCCGGAAGCGGACATGTATCATAGTCCGTCTACCGGATATGCAGGTGTGTTGGCTGGACTGGCTTCACTTAAGTACAATAAGCCTTTCGTACTCACTGAGCATGGAATTTATACCAGAGAGAGAGAGGAAGAGATTCTACGCTCAGATTGGGTGATCTCCTACTTTAAGGATTATTGGATTTCAATGTACGGTATGTTTGCCCGATTTGCCTATGAACGTGCTAATCGGGTTACGAGCCTCTATCATCGTGCGAGCCTGATCCAGCAAGAACTTGGCTGTCGAGAAGAAAAATGCGATGTTGTGCGGAATGGTCTTGATTTCGAGTTGTTTTCCACAATTCCGGAGAAATCAAAGGATGGCTGGGTTGATATTGCTGCGATTGTGCGCTTTGCTCCGATCAAGGATATCAAGACCATGCTTTATTCCTTTTCCCGACTAAAACAGGATTATGACAAGGTACGACTGCATATTGTGGGAGGGGTTGATGATGAAGAATATTATCAGGAATGCCTGGATCTGATAGAGTTCTTGAACCTTCAGGACGTTTTCATCCTTGGCAATGTCGATGTTCGGGTCTTTCTTGAAAAGATAGATTTTACAGTTCTAACAAGCATTTCCGAGGGCCAGCCATTTGCGGTGCTGGAGTCGATGGCTGCAGGACGGCCAGTAGTTGCGACGGATGTCGGATGTTGCAGGGAACTCATTGAAGGCGAGGTCGGGGATGACTTTGGACGGACTGGAATTTGTGTTCCGCCGATGAATCAGGCTGGACTGGTTCAAGCTCTGGCTGAGATGTGCAGAAACCAGGAAAATTGGAAGACAATGGGTGAGATTGGTCGAAAAAGAGTCAAAACCTACTACGAGATCAATACTGTAATGGGCATATACCAGGAAGTTTATAAAAAGGCGGTCGCAGCATGGCAGGCATCGGTTTTGAATTAAAGAAATTATTTTCTAAAAGAGGCATCATACTCAAGGTAAGAGCAAATATCTATGCGAGCCTTGTTGTAGCCGGTCCGATGATCATGGGGGTCCTGTTGCTTTTGGGTGCCAAATTGATAGCAAGGTTTGGGGAGGCCAGCCTTCATCAACAGGATCTTGTTGCGATCATCATCACCTATTCGCTTCTGTTCTCTTTGCTATTGAGCAGTGTCTTTTTGTTTGTGCTATCCCGGTTCATTGCAGACATGCTATACGTGGATGCCGTTGATCGAATATTGCCGTCTATGTACGGGGCGCTTTCGCTGCTTTTGACCGTTGGTTCCGTGGGCTGGGCGATCTTCCTTTATTTTTGCAAGATCGATTTTATTTACAGCATACTTTGCTTTATTTTATTCTGTGAGGGGTTGGTTGTATGGATTCAGATTAATTATATTGCGGCCGTAAAAGAATATCGCAGCATAGTCATTGGGTTTTTCTTTGGATTGTTCACGGGGCTGTTGATCGCGTTTTTGTTGACCTACTTGAAATATGATGTGGTTGCTTCTGTCCTTTTTGGGGTTTGCATTGCGTACGGGGTGATCATCATTGTTTTCACAGACCTCCTGCATAGGTTTTTTCCAATGGGTTCAGGTAGTCCGTTGAAGTTCCTGCAATGGATCGACGAATATCCGCAGCTGCCCTTTATTGGTTTTTTTTCCACCCTTGCCCTTTTTGCCCACCTCATGATCATGTGGATAAGTCCATTGAGTGAGCAGGTGGAGGGATTGTTTTATCAGGCTCCCCCTCATGATATTGCTGCCCTGGTTGCCTTTTTAACGATCTTGATTACCTCTGTAAATTTTGTCACATCGGTCGAGGTTAATTTTTATCCCACCTATAGGCGTTATTTTAGTTTGCTGAATGGGGATGGATCTCTCAGTAATATCGAGAAAGCGTATGAGGGAATGATGGCGGTCCTTAAGCAGGAGCTGTTTTACCTTGCGATCCAGCAGGCCCTAGTGACTTTGTTCTCCATTGTGCTGATCAGCGAAGTCCTGGTGTATGTTGGATTGGGTTTTACTTCCAATATGGTCGGAATGTTCCGTGTTTTATGTGTGGGATATGCATTATTTGCCATCGGGAACAGCATCATGTTGTTTTTGATGTATTTTTCGAACAACAACGATGCATTAATTGCTACCTTTACGCTCCTTGTTTTTAACATCCTTGGAACCTGGATATCGTTGTCATTTCCTGTCGAATTCTATGGTTTTGGTTTTGTTTTTGCCTCTGCAGTTTTTTACCTTGTTGGTTTGCAGCGCTTGTATTCGTATACAAAACGCCTGGATTATTATATATTCACCAAGCAGCCCGTGTTTTTTACCCAGAAAAAAGGTT
>CAYHGS010000060.1:0-3601 GCA_964356305.1 uncultured Candidatus Peribacteria bacterium | reverse complement strand
TTTTTTGTTATCGCCTTCGACGAAGACTATGCTCGCGTAAAGGGTATACGTGTAACGCTTCTCAATTACACGTTGATGCTCGCCTCTGCCCTCATTATTTCGGTATCAATCAACGTAATCGGCATGTTACTCATTGGCGCCCTCATGGTAATCCCGGTCATTACCGCCTACCAATTCAAGAGGGGATTCAAACACTCCGTCATCATCGCCATTGTATTCGCTCTCGCCGAAGTCTGGCTCGGCCTTACGGCTGCGTTTTATCTCGACCTTCCTGCCGGCTCTAGTATTGTCTTGATATCCATTCTCTTTTTCGGTATAGCAACCCTTTTGAGGAAAAAATAAGACCAGACGTGGAAAGCTGAGTAGCCTCAAAAAGAAGCCAAAACCTGGATTTTTAGAGCTTTTTGTGATACAATGAAAAGCTATGAAAAATATTGTAAAACAGGAATTAACGCTCGACGAATACTTAGACCACGATGATGTGGTCGGCTCGCACGTGAGGTCTGTTCGTAAAGCGGTCAAAAGAGCCGGTGCGGATACTTCGAAAATAGTAGTTACTGACATTAAAGAAAAAGATATCGTTGCCTCAACGCGTGGAGGCATTATTCGCCTGGATAGAAGAACGCTCAAGAGAAGTAACGATGCGGAGCTCGTGCATCGCCTACAGCATGAGCAAACGCATGTAGAAGGAATCTACAACGAAGGTCTTATTGAGCTTATGATTGCTCAACATAATAATACCGGAAGAGATTTTTATAAACGCGAGCAGGCAAGAGTAAAAAAAATTACAGACATACTTAGCCCTATTGATGGAATCAAAAAGGTTGAGAAAATGTATAAACAAAAAAAAATAAAATTATTGTATCGAACGTTCTTGGTCGCCGCGGCAAGAAAAAATATAAAACAAAAAGATGCACACAGAATATTCATTGATGCATTTCCGGAACTTGAGCGCCACATTCGGCCACGCTCTAGTAAGGGTGGCAATTTAGGAAATACTGAAAAGCATATAGTTAGAAAAGCCGCTTAAATAAGCCAAAAATGGCATGCAAAAAAAAGAGGATACTTGTTAGACAAGTAATCCTCTTTTTAGGTTGAGAAGAAAGATTTATTTCTTTCCCTTCTTTACCTTCTTCGCTGGCTTCTTGGCCTTAACGACTTTCTTAGCTTTTTTAGCAGCCATGTTGAGGTGAGGTTAAAAAATATTACACTTATAATGTAATAAAAAATGTGATAGATGTAAAGAGAAAATGTAATTAGTATCAACGCACGTACTCACTCATTCACCATTAATTCTATCATGATTCATGCAACTACAGCGAAAGGAAAAAATGAAATTCATATTCATACAGATGGAAGTTGTTTGGGTAATCCTGGAATTGGTGGATGGGGAGCCATTATTCAGTTCAATGATAAAGAAAAAATTCTCAGTGGTGGAAATCCGTCCACGACAAATAATCGAATGGAGATGACCGGAATTATTTCTGCGCTCGAATGGTGCAAGAAAAGTTTTTTTGCAAAATCAGAAAAAAAGGAACGACAACCGATCATAAAAATTCATTCCGACTCAAATTTAATTATTCAAACACTCCTGCAACATTGGAAACGTAAAAAAAATACTGACCTCTGGGCGGAGATGGACAAGGTGGTGAACGAACTAGAAATGGACGATTGTAAGATCGAATGGATATGGGTAAAGGGACACGCCGAAAATGTCATGAATAACCGCGTCGACAAAGTCGCCGTTGGAGAATCGCTCAAGATTAAGAATCGTCGCTAATACGCGCCGAATAGACTTACTTCAGCAAGGCATCGAGCTTATCCATGAGCTTGTCTTTGCTCTGGACACCCATGACCTTATCAACAACCGTTCCATTTTTGATAAAGAGAATGGTTGGTATGCTCTGAATGCCGAACTGACCGGACACGATAGGATTCTCATCGACATCAAACTTACCAATTTTCACTTTGCCGGCGTACTCATCGGCGAGTTCTTCGATAACGGGTGCCATCATCTTGCAGGGGCCGCACCATACAGCAAAAAAATCAACAAGTACGGGAATATCGGATTTCATAACCTCAAGCGCAAAGTTAGCGTCAGTGAATGTCATTTCTGCCATAATAGCGGTTGGTCAAAAAATAAATAAAAATGGAATCAGTCCAATTCTACCGAAACAGGTGTACGAATGGCAACCCTCGACTTCAAAACGACCTTGTCGAAGTTTCGAGTAAAGAGCTCCGGCAGGATTGATGGACAACGTCCTAGGAAAGAGCTTCGTAGCGAGCGCAAATAGGAAAGTTTACGAATGGCAAGTTTGTAGATTGAGTTTCGAAGCTCGCGTTTGTCTTTATAGAAAGGATCCGGAACGAAGTTCAGGAGAAGGTAGGCCTGATTAATTTCAAATACTTTTTGCGCCACGAAATCTTCGGGCAGTTCAGCAGAATAGTCCCTTGGGGGGGCGCCTTGATCCATGACGATGCGGAAGAAATAGGTATCCTGAACCTTGCGAATATCTTTTTCGTAAGCACCAAGCGTGCAGGCGATGATGTTATCAGTAGGAATGGCGAAAATAACAATGAATTTATAGATTTCTTTTTTACCGTCGGCTACGCTGAGTCCTATGAAGAAATGTTCATCGTCTACTTTGGCACGGATGGGCGAGATCGTTTTAGCAAACATTTCATCTTTAAGGATACATTCCTCAACTTTCTTTGCTAATTCCTTATCAATTTTGGCAATTTCTTTCATGCGAGCGGCCTTACCTTTTCGCATGAGGTGGGCAAGTTTCACTAATTGTTCTTTGTTGAATGCAATGAACTGATACTCGAGTTGATTAATAACGGCCTGATACATCTGGCTCATAGTGGCGTAGAACTGCTCCTGGAAATCATCATAGTTACTGCCGAATTGCGAGAGCATGACGACAATGCCATTTTCCATGGTGATTTTTACGCAGTATTCATCATCATCGAAATCCTGTTGAGACATGAAATGAATAGAGAGGGAAAAAGCATCATGCTCATTAGGGATAATAACGACGCTTTCATCATAAAGTCGTACGATAGCTCGTCCCTTTCCTAAATCACGTTCTGCGGCATTGGATTGCTCGAAATAAGCATCAAACTCGGCGATGAGTTTTCCTTGCTTGAGAAAGAGCGCATCAACCAAGAAATCATTTTGAACCTTATAGAGGTCTCGAACGAGCTGATCAAATGAACTGCCAATACCTGAAAGCTCAAAGTTTTCCTTTAGGAACGTATGAACCATGATTCGTCCGTCACCGACAACGAGCTCCTTGATGTCAGAAAAAGAAACGACGCCGCCTTGGTCATTGGCGCCCTTGCCACGCAAACGAAAGCCCTTCTCGTAGAGAACGAGCTCACCTTCTTTTTCCAAGGTAACACGACCCGCAGGATTCATCCTGCGAAAGCGTAAATTATACGAAAGAGACATGGACGGGAAAAATCAATAACGGAATGAAAGGGAAATAACTGTATTGGTACTATACCAAAATCAGAAAGTTCAGTAAAGTGTAAGTTGTAGTTTGAAGCTGAAAAATGGCGTAGAATAAAGGAAAGATGATGATAAATATATCAAATC
>CAYHGS010000059.1:0-3709 GCA_964356305.1 uncultured Candidatus Peribacteria bacterium | reverse complement strand
ATAATCATTCCTCCTCCTAATAGCCCAAGGGCAAGACGGAATTTCAATTCGAAATACAGCGCCGTACAGAGTACGATACTGAAAATTGTTGACCAGATAAAATTACTCCAACGATCTTTGTACATCGTGTCACTCCATACTTCCCCCGAGGGGAAACCCTGCTGGGCCTTTACTTTTTCCGGATCTTTTTTGGCCGCAGCTTCACGCATAACTCCTATCGCCTTCTTGGCGGTTCGGAAGAATGCAATTGGATCGTTTCTATTCATGCTGCCCATAGAGCGTTGAAATTACATACGAGAACAAATCCAATTTGCTATGCAAATTTGCTGGCGGAGAGAGAGAGATTCGAACTCTCGCTAGGGTCGAAACCCTACTACAGGATTAGCAATCCCGCCCCTTCAGCCACTTGGGTATCTCTCCGCGCGCTGGCTTGCAGGCCGGATTGTAACGCATTTCTTTGTAGCTGACTAGGAAAAATACTGACTAGAGAGGAGTCCGGGCGGGGATACTTTTTATGATGGTATATGTTTTATATAAGAAATATATAAGGAATCTATATATACCTCCTTAAATGCACCCCACCTCGTGACGAATTTTCAGCTTTGCTCAGCTTCAATACTTGACATATATCTAGTATTGTTCTATTGTAGTTTTCTCACGTCACTGCCTATTTTCACAAATCAGCTTTATGGCACCGAATTATCTCAATGATCTGCTCGAACTTATTCCTCCAAACGTCACTAGGGCGAAGGAGGGTGATGTGCGCCTCATGCGAGAGATGGATGCAAGTATTCAGGGCGACAATGAAGACCTCAAGGAAAGGCTCGAAGCCCTTCAGCGGACGGTTCGCGACTTCATATCCGCCATTATGCAGGATGTGTGGGCATGGGAACCTGACGGGAATACCGCCTTTGATGTTCCGGAACTACCAAATAAAATCATCATGCAGGAGCATCGCAAGCGCGTGCGACAACTAACCCTTAGCGCCGGTAGAGATATTGATAATGGTTACGTATGTTGGCTTGAAGACGGCGGTATTAAATCGCCAGAGAGACTTGCTCATAAATTATCTATAAAGGCGGATAAATCTCTTGTGGGTGATATTTCACGTTTACGATATGTAACTCCAGGCATTGCTGATTTATACAGTACTGTTTATCGTCTACACCTTCGGCTCCCTGAATTACTTGATCTTCGCCTCATGGCTGTTCGTGATTTTTATGATCAAGGCGATAAATCAAAATACGCATCCCCATTCCGTGGCATTAATACAAACTGGATACGACCATATGCCGTAAAAGGTAATCTCGCTGACACCCTCTTAACCGAAATTCAAGTTGTCACCAAGCGTACCAGGGCAACAATGGATCTCAATCATCCATTTGATGTGGCAAAACATGTTGCCTACCCATCTCCCGAGCACCAGAACTGGATGCATGGCGTTATGATGAAGGCTTCCGTTCTCGATCTGACTGAATTTTCAACCAAGTACAAAGACCGAATTCATCAAATCGCTGCGCAAAAAAACTTCTTCCTGAGGTATAAATCCTGTAGGATACGTCCATGATTGATTTTTCACTTGTTGCGGTCGGAAAGGCGGCGATACTTGGTGTTGTCGAGGGTGTGACGGAGTTTCTGCCGATATCATCGACGGGGCATTTGATTGTGGCGGGGGATTGGATTGGATTTGGGAAGGAAGCGGGGGCAAATGCTTCGGCTGCCGCCTTCGCATCTACTTTTGAAATTTTTATTCAATTAGGATCGATTTTGTCGGTGGTGTGGTTGTATAAAAAGAAAATTTTTGATTTTACAAAAGGCTGGATGCAGTTCTGGATGAAAGTATTGGTGAGTTTTTTGCCTGCGGCCATAGTGGGGCTTGCGGCGCATAAATATATAAAAGCATATTTATTCACTCCTTCGATTGTTGCGCTGTCGCTTATTGGCGGGGGTATTATTATTTTGGGAGTTGAGGCGTTTCTTCGCAGAAAATCTGTAAGTGCTCCTGCGGAAAATGCTGTTCAGCGCGTGGAATATTCTCAGGCTCTATGGATTGGCGTGGCGCAGGTTTTAGCGCTTATACCTGGCGTTTCCAGATCCGGTTCGACTATTATTGGAGGTATGCTTATGAAACTTGATCGCAAAACGGCGACGGAATATTCTTTCTTCTTGGCTATTCCGACCATGTTGGCTGCGACCGGATACGACTTACTCAAAAGCGCAGGAAGTGTTAGTTCGAGTGATATACCTGTTTTTGCGGTTGGATTTATCGTCGCTTTTTTTTCTGCTCTCGTTGCGATAAAAACATTTATTCGATTTATTGGCACGCATTCATTCCGAGGATTTGCCTGGTATCGTATCGCCTTCGGCACATTAATCCTGCTGGTTATGTAGTTTTATCAGCTTGCGTATGAGGAAGTACGCCACGGCAAGCAATAGCAGCAAAAGTCCAAATCGGTGAATGATTATATTGATCAGACCAGCGTATTTTCTGAGATATACCGCAAGAAGAAGATACTGAAATGGCCAGATACAGCAGGCGATCCATGAGGCGATCATAAACTTTTTCAAACTCATTTCTGATGTGCCGGCGACAAAGGCTATCATTGGCCTGGCAAATCCAATATTCTTTCCTACTATCATGCCTATGACTCCATATTTTGAAAAAAATGCGTGAACTTTTTCGAATAATTCTTTTCTTTTTTCTATCTGCCTCATCATCATTACATTTCCTCTTTTTCCTAAATAATAACTCACCATGTCCGCTGCAAAGCCTCCTATAGCCATAAAAATGACATAGCTTGGTATGAGATTTTCACGCAATGCAAAGGCGGCAGCACCATAAAATATAACCGTCCCCGGAAGAATATATCCAATAATCGGAATACATTCGATGAAGGCAATGACAATCATGATCAACGAAAATGCCAGTCCTAAGTGCTTGAATTCCAATACATATGGAATCAAAATTTGATTGAAATATGCAAGGCTCGTGAGGAAGTGCGGCATAAAATTAATGGTTGATAGGTATATTCACACTCTGAGGAAGTGCATTTGTTGCCCTTGAAAGAACCCCTCCGTTTTTCTTCAACCACGTTCGATGTGCCCTATAATCAGGCATCATCCTCTCTACATATGCCCAGAATACCTTGGAGTGATTCATGTGGGTAAGATGGGAGAGCTCATGAATAATAACATAGTCGAGGATTCCCGGCGGTGCGAATATTAGCCTCCAATTGAGATTAATGTTTCTCTTTCTGCTGCAAGATCCCCAGCGCGTTTTGGCACTGGAAATTCGCATCATGTTGTAGGAAATGTCATATGCCGTTGAAATCTCCGTAAGACGCTTCACGAAGTGTGCTTTTGCCAGCTTTTTCTCCTGTGTGAATTTTATCTTCCTATGGACTCGGGGCTGTGACCGTATGGTAATTCTATACCTCTGTTTCAGACCAGGGCGAACCCCAAGCCATGACTCAATTATTCTCAATACTTTTTTGGCAATTTTCTGGTGCATACCACTCCAGCCTACCATGAAGCCATAAAAATCTCTACAAGGACGCCAAAATACTGAAGCTACAGGGTGAAATATCCAAAGCTGTAATCTCTGTTTTGTTTGACTTTAGTGGCCTAAAGGGCGTACCCTGTTCCCGTAAGTTTTCTCATAGGTCAGCACGTATAAGCTTCTCTTCTCTCGCGCAAGTGGGTAGGGTCC
>CAYHGS010000058.1:0-3788 GCA_964356305.1 uncultured Candidatus Peribacteria bacterium | reverse complement strand
TGGTGCCGAGGGTGGGACTCGAACCCACACACCCTTACGGGTAAGAGATTTTAAGTCTCTCGTGTCTGCCATTTCACCACCCCGGCGGACTGAATTGTATATGTATGGTGGGCCCGGCGCGATTCGAACGCGCGACCAATTGCTTAAGAGGCAACTGCTCTACCGACTGAGCTACGGACCCATCTAGTTTTCAAAACTTCTTTGAAGAGCGGAGAAAAACTACCATTTTCTACCTTCCGTTTCAAGTATTTCTCTACTATGATAGAGACCATGGAGAAACGTAAACCTAAAATTCTACTCTATACCGACACAAAACAGCTTGGTGGAGCCGAAAACCACATGCTGTCGATCTTGAAGTTCTACGACCGAATGCAGCTAGAACTGCAGCTCGCATGCCCTGCCGATACCAACCTGGATCCGTGGTGCAAAAAAATAGCAGATATGACCATAACGGTTCACCGCATACATGTAAGCCACAAGCACGATCCGCGACATTACACCGAACTAAAAAAAATTATTAAAAAAGAAGGAATCGATCTGCTTCATATTCACATCTGGAATCCTGCCAGTGGGAGATACGGACTCCTGGCGGCGCAGAGGCTTAATATACCTTATATCATTACTGAACATGATCCTTTTGAGCTCTCCCCTTTCAAAAATTGGATCAAGGAAAAATTAATAAAAGACACGAAAAGCATCATCGCTATTTCGGAAAAAAACAAAGAATTACTAGAAAAATTATATCCAACACTAAAAAAACGAATCACCACTATCCACAACGGTATCGACACGACCTGGTTCGCATCACAGCTTCTCTCGTTCTCACCATTAGAAAAAGAAAAATATCGTGAGCAGGTATTTCAAGTCGATGAACGAAGTCCAAAAGCCGGGACAGAATTGACAACCCCCATTATCACGACCATCGCAGAACTACATCCGAGAAAAGGGCTGATGTATCTCCTAAAAGCCTGTGAAATTCTTACAAAAAAAGAATTCAACTATAAATGCATCATTATTGGAGAAGGAGAGCAGAGAAAAGAAATTGAAAGCTTTATCAAAACGCATCAATTGGAAAAATATATCAAATTGCTCGGACGCCGTCATGAAATCCCCCACCTTCTCGCCGCATCGGATGTATTCGTCCTGCCAAGTTTGAATGAAGCGTTTGGGCTGGTGTTATTGGAGGCAATGATGGCTGGACTACCAATCATCGCAACAAATAATGGAGGTATTCCTGAAATCATAGAAGATGGAAAAAATGGCATACTTGTACCACCAAAAGATGCAGAGTCCTTGGCAAAAGCTGTTGAAAAAATTCTTTCTTCGCCAAAACTTCGTGAAAAAATGTCAGAACAAAATCAGGAAGATGTCAGAGAAAAATTCGAGGTGAAAGATATGGTGAATAAAACAGAAGAGGTGTACCGTTCGATATTACAAGGTAACTAATTTTTCTATGAAGCTGCGCACCGTCTACATCTGCAAAAGTTGCCAGTATGAATCCGCGAAATGGCTCGGAAAATGTCCAGAGTGTGAATCATGGGATAGCTTCACGGAAGACGTTGTCAATGTAGGGAAGCCAGAAAACGCAGCCAAAAACCCTGCGGGAAGCATTAAACGTGGACTACCGGTAACTAAACCACATTCTCTCTCAGAGTTCTCACATCCAAAAATGCGACTCGCCACGAATATGAGCGAACTCGACCTGCTCCTAGGTGGTGGAATTGTCGAGGGAAGTCTCACGCTGCTTTCCGGCGAACCAGGTATTGGAAAATCAACACTCACGCTTCAAATCTGTGACAAAATCGCTCAGCAAAACAAGCAGGTATTGTATGTATCCGGGGAAGAATCAGCCGAGCAAATTGCCATTAGAGCTCGGAGACTTGGCATTACCTCAACGAACATTAACATCATCACCGAGAACAACCTCGAGCACATTCTTTCGATAATCGAATCAGAAAAACCTGATCTCGTTATTATTGACTCCATCCAAGTTATCTCATCAGAAGAGCTCGCTGGAGCATCAGGATCGGTAAGCCAGGTAAAAATCTGCGCCGAAGCCTTCATGCACGCCGCCAAACTGCTGAGCCGTGCAATTCTCCTCATTGGACATGTTACCAAAGAAGGCACGCTTGCCGGACCACGCACACTTGAACATCTCGTCGATACCGTTCTCTATATCGAGGGAGATAGATATCACAACCTCCGACTTCTTCGAAGTACCAAGAATCGTTTTGGCTCAACCAACGAAGTCGCCGTTTTTGAAATGGAAGAAAAAGGATTAATAGAAGTCACGAATCCTTCTGAATTATTCCTGAACGGACGCGCAACAGATGCCATTGGCTCATGCCTCACCTGTACCATCGAAGGAACTCGCCCATTCATTATCGAAATTCAAGCTCTAACATCTCTCACAAATTTTGGCTATCCGAAGCGATCAAGTAATGGATATGACCTCAATCGACTTCAGATGATTATTGCCGTCCTCCAAGAACACGCGCACCTCAATCTCACCAATCAAGACGTCTTCGTAAATATCGTAGGAGGCATGCGCATCGAAGAACCGGCGGCCGACCTCGCCGTCGCCCTCGCCATCGCCTCCGCCTACCGCAAACGGGCACTCGACCCCAATGCCGTCGCCATCGGCGAGATCGGCCTCAGCGGCGAGATTCGCCGCGTCACCCAATCAGATAAACGTGAAAAAGAAGCCAAAAAACTTGGATTCACCAAACTTGCCACTCCAGCATTGTACAAAAAAATTGCACAGGCAATCGGGGCGCTGGTGAAGTGATAATTTACCTCGACATGCTATATTCAAATCTATCTATTAATGCCAATCTCCGTACGTACGGAGATTTATAATATATAATATCGGTCTCGGATTACGACCGCGCAAGTCCAAAAAATCCATTAGCCGTCCCGCTCGTTAATCTTTCAATCTCCTCTATTTCAACACCCCTTACCTCGGCCAAAACTTTTGCGATAGCTACCAAGAACGCCGGCTCATTTCGCTTACCTCGGAAAGCTTGCGGGGTGAGATACGGAGAATCTGTCTCGACAACAAATCTATCAGCAGGAACGCCACTGGCGATTTTTCTCAAAGCCTCAGAAGAAGGGTAAGTCACTACTCCCCCGAAAGATAAAATATGTCCGCTGGGCATCGCCAAAACCGCATCGGCATATTCCTGATCTTGAACGAAGCAGTGCATCACGCAGCGAACTTTGGGAAATTCAGCCAAGATCTTCAGCATATCCTTTCGCGCATCAAGTGAATCCACGGCATCCCGGCAGTGGATAGAAACAGGAAGTCCAACTTCCTGCGCTAAAACCATATGCTTCCGCAAAGATGACATTTGAACCTCTTTCAACTGATTCATATAGAAATAATCCAGACCCGTCTCCCCTATCACTACTATGCGTTTATTGGAACGAATTACTTTCTCGAAGTCCCCCGTCACCTCGTCGGTCGTCTGATTCGAGTCGTGGGGATGAATCCCTTGTGAGCCATAGATCTCAGGCAGGGCAACATCAGCCCCCAATAAGCCCTTTGCCTCCTCTAGGTACTCGGGTCGACACATACGGTCAGAATCTCTCGACCCCTCCAAATGGCAGCCAATATTGAGCAGCTTTGAAACTCCGGCCAAAGCTGAACGCTGCAAAACCAAAGCCACGTCAGCTTTGAAATGGGCCTCCATCAGGTGACAATGAGTATCAATAAACATAGCTTCAGGAGATTATAGGTGTAAGCCAAATATAATACAAAACCCGACTGCGCAATAGACTTTCTTATC
>CAYHGS010000057.1:0-4210 GCA_964356305.1 uncultured Candidatus Peribacteria bacterium | reverse complement strand
AATATGCTACTCATTTAGTATGCATCTACGAGGACATGAAGTTATTCAGAAAGTTTATAGGCGTCACTACTTCCCTTTTGTCATTTCGGTTGTGAAGATTTTGGCGGCCAGTTTTCCATTTTATTTTCTGTTATTTACCGCAGAGGGTAACATGACGCCGAGTTTTTTCTATGGGATGTTTGGGGCCATTACTGCACTTTTTATTCTTGTGTTTTGTTATGTTTCGTTTGTGTATTGGGCGGATAAATTAGTGGTGACGAACTTCAGGGTTATCTATATTGACTGGAAGTTAGTGAATGTGAGTGAGGAGATGGAGGCGGAAATCGAGGTTATTCAGGATATTCATATTATCGGGAAGGGTATTTTTTCCTTTATTCCTTTTCTGGATTATGGGACGTTGGCGATTGCTACTTCGTCGAGCAAGGTATCTATTCATTTTGATAACGCTCCGAGTCCTCACGAGATTAAGCGATTTATTTTTTCGTTCAAATAACGTTGTGGTATACTTCGGGCATGATTCAGAGAGATAAACAGTTTACGGATCAGAGTGCCGCGGAGATTGAGGCTTTGCTGAAGCCCGTACTGGAAGATGTGCCGATGGCAGTGCAGTTTGAGAACACGTTGAGGCCGCGGATGTTGAGTGAGTATGTGGGGCAGGATATCATTAAGAAAAATTTGGGGATCAGTATTGATGCGGCGAAGTCGAGAGACGAGCCGCTTGAGCATGTTTTGCTCCATGGTCCACCGGGTCTGGGGAAGACAACTTTGGCGAGCATTTTGGCTCAGGAGAT
Source organism: uncultured Candidatus Peribacteria bacterium (assembly GCA_964356305.1). Classification (GTDB taxonomy): domain Bacteria; phylum Patescibacteriota; class Gracilibacteria; order UBA1369; family UBA12463; genus CALREA01. The sequence goes on along the minus strand of CAYHGS010000057.1, from coordinate 3,419 downwards.
GGGTACGAGCATCAAGATTACCTCGGGACCGGCACTTGAAAAGCAGGGAGATCTGGCTTCTATCCTGACGAATATGAAGGATCATGAGGTTTTGTTCATTGATGAGATTCATCGATTGCGTCCGGTGATTGAGGAGGTTCTGTATACGGCCATGGAAGATTACTGTTTGGATTTAATGATTGGGAAAGGTCCATCGGCTCGGTCTATGCGGCTGAATCTTCCGAAGTTTACGTTGATTGGCGCGACGACGAAGTTGAATATGCTTTCTTCACCTCTGAGGGCGAGATTTGGGCATGTTTTCAAGTTTGAGCTGTATACGATTGAAGATATCGAGTTGATTTTGCATCGATCGGCAAAAATATTAGATTGTGAAATTAATACTGGGGCGGCGAAAATATTGGCACAGTCATCTAGACAAACTCCGCGAGTTGCCAATAGATTACTGCGAAGGGTACGGGATTATGCTGCGCACAAGGGCGTTACGGTTATTACCGAAGATATCGCAACCTCTACCCTCGCTTCGCTCGGGGTCGACCACCTGGGACTCGACCGGACCGACGTTGATTTGTTAAAAATTATAATTGAGAAGTTTCAGGGCGGACCGGTGGGATTGAGTACGATGGCGGCCGCGCTGTGTGAAGAGCAGGAGACCATAGAAGATATCTACGAGCCCTATTTGTTACAACTGGGATTCCTCGAGCGTACGGCGCGCGGCCGAATCGTCACGACCCACGCTTATCACCATCTCGGGCTTTCTTCCCCGCGCAACCCTTCACTTCTTTAATTTTCTCCTATGAAGCGTATTTTTCCTTTTCTTTTATTTTTCTTTGTTGTCGTTGGGGTAACATATGTTATCTATGGCGGCAAAATAAAGATTAGTTTTAATAATGCCCCCGGACAAGCGTCAGAAGATGATGAACACGTGAGAGAGACAGCCGCTGCTGGCAAATTGCAATCACTTGGTACGGTTGCCATACCGGGATCCGGAACACATATTCTCATACAAAAAGATAATAAAACTATTCTCCTCAGCGCGCTCGGCGTAAATCTGGATGCATACATTGGTAAACAGGTAGAAATTGAGGGTAGACCTACAACAACTGCCAGTGGCAAAGATTTGATTCAAGTTTTGCGACTGCGAGAATTGACCGCTGAAGAAGTTACTGCTGTCGAAACCATTGTTTCAAAAGCATGGATTCCATTTGAAGATAACGTGCTTGGTGTGAAATTCTTACAAAGAGATTTTTGGAAAACATTATCAGGAAAAGACACTATTACCCTCACCATCCCTGCTGACCTGTCCGATTGCGCAATCGCATGCGATACCATTAAAGATGACACTATTGTCCTTGAGCGCCTGGATAATGCCAAGGGTGCCACTCTCGTATCTTTCGCAGGTGATACAAAACTGGCCAGCCACAACCTCATCGGTCCCAAGTCCCTTAATGGCTATAAATTCACGGGCCCTGATGGCAAGATCACCGCCGTCGTGGCTAGAGAAAAATCTGTCTTCCGGCTTGTATATACTCCTGGTTCCGTGAAGTCGGCTGATGGTGTAGCCAACGACTTTCATTCACTTCTCAACTCGTTTGAGTTTATGCCTCTTGTGAAGCAATAAGTAGGCAATAGCGGGAGGTGTACCATTTTATTCTTCATTGGTATACGTTTTGTATACTCTTTGTATACACCCCCACATGAATCTATAGGTGAAAAAACCTGTTGACGCTCATAATTTAGCACTCTATAATAATGAGTGCCAGATTGTTCTTATTTTAGCATTATAAGTCAAAACACCCACTTGAGGAACTGTAAAGCTCATCTGAGTGAAATCGGCTTTGGATTATGCTACTATAGAATGACTTACGTTTGATTCGTTTTTACCCATTTCCCCTAAGCTCTCCTACTCCATATTTTACCCCAACACCTATGTCAGACTTCTCACGATTTGAAAAGTTCACAAAGGAAGCAAAACAAGCACTCGTCTATGCTCAGGATCGAGCGAAAGAGGCGAGATTAAATTATGTTGGAACGGAGCACATTTTGCTTGGTATCCTTTCTCAGACCAACTCTCTTGGTTCCTCTATTTTATTGAGCTTTGGAGTGTCATTAGAAAATGTTCACTTGGTTTTAAAGACGGTTGGACGTACCGGTCAGCAACAGACAAGCGATAAAGGTCCTACTGGATTAAGTGGATTCGCGAAGAAAGTTATCGAAGACGCCGTACACTGCGCTGCAGAATTTGGCCATGCGATGGTAGGGACGGAGCACTTATTGTATGCACTCGTTTCTCAGGAAAATACCGCCGCTACGGTTATTTTGGAAAATATGAAGGTCAATCCTCAGGATGTAAAAGATCAAGTTATTGAGGCATTTGAACGAAGCCGTATGCAGAATGGAGGCAGTCCGATGGGGCAAAATAATCAGATGATGAATCCAATCGAGTTCTTCCTTAATGGTCTTCAGGGTGTTATGACGCAGAATCAGGAAGGCGGGAAGGCGGGTGGTGCTCAGTTTGGCCGTAATGACGCCGCTGCTGCGGCGGCGGGTGCAACCGGAGGCAAGAAATCACAAAAGGGAAATCAGAAACAGAGCAAGACTCCGGCTCTCGACTACTTCACGACCGACCTCGTCCTCGAAGCCCGTAAGGGAAAGTTAAGTCCTGTTATCGGTCGTGCAAAAGAAATTCAACGCGTTATTAGTATTCTTTGCCGTAAGACGAAAAATAATCCCGCCCTTCTCGGCGAGCCTGGTGTTGGCAAAACTGCCATCGCCGAGGGTCTCGCTCAGGCGATTGTTCGCGAACAGGTTCCGGATTGTCTCTTGGACAAGCGATTATTATCACTCTCGATGACGTCACTTGTCGCCGGTACGAAGTATCGTGGTGAGTTTGAAGAGCGCATCAAGCAAGTTCTGGATGAAGCATCCAGCCAGACGAATGTTATTTTATTTATTGATGAGTTACATACCGTTATTGGTGCCGGATCTGCCGAAGGAAGCCTGGATGCTGCGAATATCCTGAAACCCGCTCTTTCACGTGGACAGGTACAGGTGATCGGCGCGACGACCACTGCTGAGTATAGAAAACACATTGAAACCGATACCGCCCTCGAGCGACGTTTCCAGGTCGTCATGGTCGCCGAACCAAATATCGAAGATACCTTGGAGATGCTCAAAGGCCTCAAGGAAGGATTTGAAGAACATCATAGTCTTATCATTGAAGACGCGGCCGTTGAGGCTGCCGTACGCCTTTCTAAGCGTTATGTACATGACAGATTCCTCCCGGACAAGGCGATTGATTTGATCGATGAGGCTTCTTCATTGAAGCGTATTTCCGCTAAGGGAAATATCGATACTATTCGCAAATTACAACAGGAGTTAAATGAAACCATTAAGTCAAAAGAAGAGGCGGTATCAAATCA
>CAYHGS010000056.1:0-4567 GCA_964356305.1 uncultured Candidatus Peribacteria bacterium | reverse complement strand
ATCACCGATTCCAAAGAATCACGAATATGCTCGTGCCAACCGTTATTCAAAAAAGTAGCGATGGAGAACGCGCCTATGATATTTTTTCACTTCTATTAAAAGAACGAATCGTCTTCCTCGGAAGCGCCATTGATGATGGAGTGGCTAATATGATTATTGCGCAGCTCCTTTATCTTGAAAAAGAAAATCCAAAGAAAGACATCACGATGTACATCCAGAGCCCGGGCGGTCACGTCACAGCAGGTCTCGCTATATATGACACCATGCAATCTATCGTTCCGGATGTTCAAACGGTATGCGTAGGTCTCGCTGCATCTATGGGATCTATCATGCTCGCAGGTGGGACAAAGGGAAAACGTTTTGCACTTCCAAACTCAGAAGTCATGATTCACCAACCACTTGGCGGCACAGAGGGTCAGGCGAGCGATATCCGAATTCATGCTGATCACATCATCCGCACAAAGGATCGTCTCAATGGCATTCTCGCAAAACACACCGGTCAGTCAATCAAAGTCATTGAAAAAGACACCGACCGAGATAACTTCATGACAGCCGAACAGGCTCTTGAATACGGATTGGTCGACCAAGTCGTAAAGAGTATGAAAAAAGTTCAATAAAAAAGCTCAGCAATATAAATCTAAAGGTCCTCATTCGTGAGGGCCTTTATTGCGTAACCTTCGTCGCAACATAATCAATAATTGCCTTGGCAACATTAATACCAGTTACCTCCTCAAGCTTCTTGAAGCCTGGATTTCCATTAACCTCCAAAACAAGTGGTCCTGACTTTGAGCGAACGATGTCTACACCACCCATGTGTAGGCCGAGCGCCTCGGTCGCCTTTATTGCGAGCGTCTCCTCTTCCGGTGTAATCTCCACTTTCTCCCCTGCTCCACCTAACTCTATATTAGAACGGAATTCCCCTCTAACAGCAGCACGCATCATGGATGCGACTACTTTTCCACCAACGACAAAAACTCGTATATCTTTCCCTTTTGATTCTTTAATAAATTCCTGGAGAAGAATAATACTGATATCCTGCGTACCCCAAATAGCATCGAGTGATGATGTCAGCGAACGCTTGCTCTCGGAAATTACTACGCCGCTTCCGTAGGTTCCAAATGGAGTTTTGATAATAACCGGTAAACCACCAAGATACTTCACCGCCCAATCCACTTCGCGCATACGACGTATAACAATCGTTCGAGGTATTCCCAAATTATGGTGATTCAAAGTCTGCATCGTATTTAACTTATTCTTAGCTCGATTGATAGGACGGAATCCATTAATCACCGGCACACCCATGAGTTGAAACTGTTTCAAAAGAGCGGTCTGGAGCTCAATAGCGCGAAGAAGAGTAACGCGCGGAATGATCACATCAAACTTCGGAAATGGCTTCCCTTCAAAAAGTACCGTTGGATTTTTCCCATCAAAAACCAGCTGACATTGAACAGCACGAATAATCCGAGCCTTGTGTCCAAGCGCTCTCGCCTCCTTCAATAATCGAAGTTCCTCGGGGGCCGCCCGCTTGCTCGTATGGTAGTATGATAGGATGCCAATTTTCATAGTTAGCGGTATCTTATGGTGAAACTATAAGAATAACAAGGAGAAACCTTAAGCTTCATAAGATAGGGAGAATGGTTTTATGTATCATTGCCCCATAAGGTTTACATTATCGATAAGCTATGGTGAAATAATATTTTTTACCTAATCCCAATTTTCATCTATAATAAAAAAGCTACATAACCTTTTCACTCCTCACAATGAAAAAAATAAATTTTATAGGTATCTCTGCCGGTTTTATTGGACTCTTCATCCTTTCAGGATGTTCTTTTGGGAGCACCACCACGACAAGCACGAACAATCCCGAAGCAGCCACGCTCCAAACGTTCCAAGCAGACGATTATCAAATAACGGTACCAAAGGTCTGGGAAATTACGAGAAAAAATGAATTTACAAGCGACATACCGACAAACGTATCGGTAGTACTACAGGCAAATAGGAAAAATGAAATATTCATCACGAACATGAATATAACAAAGAATACACTCGGAGATACATTATCCTCACTCGATTATGGAAAAGTAGTATTGGAAAATCAAAAAACGGTACTACAAAACTTTGCCGAAAAAAGCCGAGAGGAGGCAGATACAACAATCGGAGGAGATAAACAAAAAGTACTCATAGCAAAATTCAATGGGAAGAGAACGGCAACCGATCCTCTACTGACATTTATTCAATCTTATTACGTCAAGGATAGGACGGGATATATCATCACGGCAGCCTTCGTCTATAACGAAGATCCTTCTGTACAAAAAGAGGCGGAACAAATAGTTCGGTCATTTAGTATTAAGTAACACATAACGTTTTTATTCCCCATGCCACCACAAGCTATTAGCGCAAAACTCGTACGAAGAATTCCACTAACCGACGATGTGTATGAATTGCAATTTCAACTTTTAAAACCGAAAAAAATAACCTTTGCCGCAGGACAATTCGTAACCATAAAAGTAGAGGACGGAAATCCAAAATTATTCTTCCGATCCTACTCGATTATGTCACCGACAAGCCAAAATAACATAATAACTACTTGCATAAAACTCGTCCCTACCGGTCGTGCCACACCGTGGCTCACTACCGTAGAGGAAGGAACAGATATATCCATGATGGGCCCATTGGGAAAGTTCATATTCCATGAATCGGCGGAAAAGAGCTCAGTATTTATAGCAACAGGAACAGGAATCACGCCACTGCGATGCATGATTGAAGATCAATTAGAAAAAGGAAATGCGACAAATATGCACTTAATCTGGGGCTTTCGATTTGAGAAAGATATTTTCTATACAGAAGAATTGGATAAAATTCACGCAAAGTATCCTAATTTCACCTACACTATTACGGTCTCACGTCCGGAAGCAGAATGGAAGGGTAGCCAGGGTCGCGTAACAGACTGGCTCAAAACAAACATCACGGCACCTACCCAAACACAAGTATACATCTGCGGCGTTGGCGATATGGTCACCGATACAGCAACGCTCTGTGAAGAAATCGGTATAACAAAAAAAGATGTGCACTTTGAGAAATATGCTTAAACTGTAACTTTCATTATCTATGAACAAATTTGAAAAAATATCATTGTTCCTTGTACGATTTTCGCTAGGATGGTTATTTGCATACTCAGGAATGACAAAAATTTTAAACCCACAATGGTCATCAATCAAATATCTACAAGGGGCAAAAATGTTCACTGGCCTATTCGCATGGATGACTCAACCAAATATTCTACCGATGATAAACGCCATAAATGAGTGGGGGCAACTCCTACTGGGTATATCTCTCATTCTCGGAATCGCCGTTCGACTTTCAACGACGCTGGGCGCCATACTAATGGCTTTTTATTATATGGCTCTCCCCTTTCCTTATCCGAATCCACAGAGTTTCATCGTTGATGAACATGTTATATACGCCCTTACGATGGTGTATCTCGGTGTAGTTCGCGGCGGGCGAGTTTATGGGTTAGAAAATTGGTGTTCAAAATTACCTATTTGTTCTAAATTTCCAAAATTGAGGAAATTAATAGGATAATAAAGCCTATTGCATCACCAAAGTCACTCCAATAATCATTACTCCGAACAGGAGAACTTTTTTGAACATACTGTGACGATCGACTTTCTCATGAAAAAGTCGCGGATAAAACTTACGCAGCACAATAGCATATAGAAGAACAAAAAGAGGCTGAAGTGACTCGATGCTTTTCATAAGCGTCAAAGCCGGCGCAAGAGATATCGCAAACGTAGTAGCCACGGTACCTAAAAATACGAGAATTTCATTCCATGCAAGCAGCCAAAAATGCTTCCTAAAAAGACCTATTTGCTCGATTACCTCATGTCGAATTTTTGAAGAAAATATTAAAATAAAAATAGTAACAAGAAAAGAAAAAATATTGGACCAGAAAAAAGCAGTACTCCAAGTCATTTCCGCAAAAAGCCCTTTGTAAATTACTGAATCGATAGCCAGGAGCAGTGAACAGACAAACATATAGACAAAAGATCTATTGAGACGAAAGCTAACATGATCAACAAGCGATAAGATCGCACTACTTCCAATGATTAATATAAATCCAAGATATTGGAAACCGTGGAGCACCTCCCCGAGAAAAAAGAATGCCAAAACAGGTATAAAAATTTTACCAAGAGAAAAAAGAGAATTAACAACAGAGGTATCCTCGTGTCGCAAAGCCATTAAATACGGATAAGCATATACCACTTGAATCAAACCTATGAAAAAAAGAAATGGGAAAAAATGCAGAGGCGGGATACTTGGCGTGCCAATTAGGAAAATAAGTGGCAAAAATAAAACCCAAAAAAAAGTAACATAAAAAATCTGAACCCAGGCATTCTTAAAAATAGTACCCGTGAAATAATTATCAATGATACTCGAAAAAGCATGAAGCATTGGGCCTACAAGGGCAACAAATATCCACGTCATAACGATTTCACGTAATAGAGACTAAACTGGTGCCGAGGGTGGGACTCGAACCCACACACCCTTACGGGTAAGAGATTTTAAG
>CAYHGS010000055.1:0-5514 GCA_964356305.1 uncultured Candidatus Peribacteria bacterium | reverse complement strand
TCGAGTACGATAGGCATTAATTTATACTTAATGCTTTTTTTACGAATAGCCTGGCCCGGCATAATGAACGTTCGACCAATATAACGATTTTTAATGAGACCTTCTCGATATTTGAGACCAAGCTCTTCAGCTACGGCGAGCGCACTAGAGCGAGCCGTATCGGGAACCGGCATGACAACATCAATTTCGAGCTTATCCCGATCGATAGCCTCACGAATTTGTTTTGCCAGCGCCGTACCCATGCGCAAACGAGTCTTGTACACGCTAATTTTATCAATAACAGAATCGGGACGTGCCAGATACACAAACTCAAAAATACATGGAGCCCAATCTTTCTCAACGCACTGTTCACGGTGAAGATCGTGGTTCATGTCCACATAGACGACCTCACCAGGTTGTACATCGGCAATAATATCAAATCCTAACCCGGCAAGGGCGACACTTTCAGAGGCGAATACATATTCGGATCGTAGTGAGTCACTTTTTCGCTCACCAATAACGAGAGGACGAAGTCCATTCGGATCACGGAAGGCGATCATGCCGTGATCAGCAATCATCATGATGCACGAGTAACTACCTTTGAGGCGTTTGAACACAACCTTCATCGCATCAAAAATATCTTTCGGCTCCAGTTTTAATTTGTTAATTTTGAGAATTTCATTTGCAACGACGTTCAGCAAAACTTCGGAATCAGACGAAGTATTGAGATATCGAATATTGTCTCGAACAATTTCTTCTTTGAGTTGTTCGTAGTTGGTAAGGTTTCCGTTGTGAATTAACGCAATGCCAAAAGGGGAGTTTACGAAAAATGGCTGAGCCTCGGCCGCGTCAAAGCTTCCGGCTGTTGGATATCGTACATGGCCGATACCCATCGTACCTTTCAATCGCAACATATTTTTCGTATGAAATACATCTCGAACAAGACCATTTCCCTTTTTGAGGTTGAAATGTCCGTCGAATGTCATGATACCTGCAGAATCCTGTCCCCTATGCTGGAGTGTCGTCAATCCGTCGTAAATCTCTTGCGATACATCACCGTTACCCATGATTCCGAGAATGCCGCACATAGACGTTGGGGTGTAAAAAGGAAAAAGAAAACCGTTGGGACGCTTTTGTGCAGTAAGTATACGGGAATTTCAGCTTCATGCAAGGCGCAAATGCATTTTAAAGGCCCTCCTGCTTCAGGCGCTTAGCCGCTTTGACGATATTTGCCATCAGGCAGGCAACGGTCATTTGCCCGACTCCTCCAGGAACAGGCGTAATGAAGCTGGCTATTTTGGAAACCTCCTCGAAATCAACATCTCCACAAAGTGTCCCGTCCGCTCGGCGGTTAATACCTACGTCCACCACAACGACTCCTTCTTTCACCATATCGGCTGTAATAAGCTTTTCCTTCCCAACGGCTACACATAGGATATCCGCACGGCGAGTATGAGAAGCCAAATCTTTCGTAAGAATATGGCAGACCGTCACGGTGGCACCACGATTCAGGAGCATAATAGCCAGAGGTTTTCCCACGATATTGCTCGCCCCAACCATCACAACCTCTTTGCCTGACACATCGATATCATAAGCATTCAAAAGTTCAATAACCCCAGTAGGTGTACATGGGGCAAGTTGTTCGAACTGGCTGCCCAAGACCATTTTTCCTATATTATAAGCTGTAAAACCATCAACATCCTTTTTGGGATCAATTGCCTTCATTACAAGGGGCATGTCGATATGCTTGGGGAGCGGGAGCTGTACCAGTACTCCATGAACATTTTTGTCTGCATTCAGCTCATGAATCTTTCCAATCAGGAAATTCGTCGTCACGCTATCCTCGAACTTCATATGTTCAGAAATAATATCGCTCTCTTTTGCCCGTTTAAGCTTCTGGCGAATGTACACGCTGCTCGCAGGATCTTCGCCACACTGAATAACAACAAGTTTAAGTTTCATGCCCTGAGCGCTGAGCTCCTCAACCCCTTCGCGTACACGTGCAAGTACTGTTTCAGCTACCATTCGTCCATCAAGAAGTTGCATAGGATTGTGTAAATGTTTACAATAAGAGCAAATTTAGCATAACAGATTTTTCTATGTTGTGGAATATATTTTCATTCAAAACGTCCGATGGCCTGGATCTCTATGGGGGATTAATAGAGGCCAAAAAGTCACAGAAAAAAAGCAAAAAATTATCTGAAACAATCGTGGTTCATGTGCACGGTATGACTGATTTTTTTTATGATGGAAAACTTGTTGAGACGGTAGCGAAGGCGGCGAACGCTACGGGGCATGATTTCTTCGCTTTTAATAATAGGGGAATGGGATCTATTTCGCTCATAAATAAGCGTTTTCTGGGAACCTCATTGGAAAAATTTGAGGATTGTAGATTTGATATCGCAGGCGCGCTACTTGCACTGCAAAATCTCGGCTACAGGAAATTTATTCTCTCCGGTCATTCTACGGGATGCCAAAAAATAGCGTACTTCGCATCAATGGTGAAGAAATTTTCCATTGAATCATTGATACTTATGTCTCCCGCCGATGATCTCGCGGTGCAGAGGAAAGTTCTCGGGAAAAATTTTGAAAAATATTTCAAGGAAGCTGAAGAATTAGTAAAGACTCACAAAGAGGAAACAATCCTTTCGTCTGAATTCAAGACACCAATGTGGTCGGCACGACGTTTTTATCATCTCTTTAGGGAGAACTCTATCGAGGGAAATATATTCAATTATGAAAAACCGATCACGATAACAAGAAAAATTAACAAGCCGATTTTGGCCATCTTCGGGGAAAAAGAGCAGTATGCAGTTATGTCTCCCGAGAAAATGTTAGAGAAAATCGCAGCTACATTTACAAACAAAAAATCCAAAACGGTGATTATGCCGAATGCCGATCATAGTTTTCACGGAGAAGAAAAGCCCCTCTACTGCGCACTGAGAAAATTCTTCACTTCTCTATAAATATTTTCAGCGGACTCTTCCTTCGACGCGCCAATTTGCACGCGATTCCATCCGTGTCTCGTTCCTAGATGCGAGAAGTTTGCCCGTGCACGCTCGACGAGTTCATTATCGGACTCATGAATATGAGACTCTTCCCTCGCCTTCATGGCCCTCTCGCCTTCGAGTAGCAACGCAAAATCCTCATGGCGTAGGTCTCTATTGAGCATCTCCAGCCACGCCTCATCCGCCCCCTTGGTCATTCCCCAGGCGATACCCGTTCCAATATAATCTTCCGCAACCACGATCTTCCCTTCAGAAAGCCATGTATCGAGTGTAGGCTGAAACTGAAAACGATTCAGCGCGAACCACATCTGCAGCTCTTCTTCGGTAATGGACTGCTTTTGATTCGTACTATTTCTCAAAAAAGAATTCAGATATCTCCCGGTTGGTTCGAGATCGTACACGGGAAATTTGATATACACCGCATCATACCCATCGTCACAAAGATGCTTCGTGAGTAAGTGTGCATGGGTCGTCTTGCCAATATTATTGATGCCGTAGAGGGTGATGAGTTTTCCGGATTTCATGATCTAAACAATTAAAAAAATGACTATCCGTGGGTGTATCCCCCCGTACTTCCGAACCCGCCTCGACTTTCCTGTGTCATTTCCTCTATCTCTTCAAACTGAAATTTCTCTATTTTTACAAACACGCCTTGGGCGATTTTCTCGCCACGGGCAATCGTTACTGCCTGATCACAAAAATTGTACACCTGAACCTTGATCTCATCAGTTGGCCCGCAATAGTCATGGTCAATGATACCGATTCCATGGGGAGTAAGTAGTCCTTTTTTCTTGGGCGCGCTGCTCCTAGAGGCAACTACGAGCATATATCCCTCCGGCACCTCAATCACCACATTTCCGGGAATCAACCCCAAGCTTCTCGCCTCAATCACCACCTCCTCTCTCGCCACAAAATCAAAACCAACCGCACCAGCCGTTTCATACATTGGCAACGGAAGCTTCGAATCAATACGTTTTATCTTTACCTGCATGCCGTCACACTATCAACCGACCTCAAAAAAGGCAATATGGATACGAAAAGTATTCCAATAATATGGATTAGTGTAATAATAATATTCTTCGTACGTACGAAGAATTGTAATCTTTCTCAAAAAAGGCTATCCTCAGACGCGCTCTATAACTTCAGTCAAGATATGACTACTCAAACACTAAGAAAAGATTTACCCATCGACTTCGCACCCGGCGGCCAAGCCGTCCTAGAGGGCGTACTGATGCGCAGCCCGAACTATATCGCCGTCGCCGTACGTAATCCACAGGGAAAAATAGTCTTCGAAAAGAGAGCCTACAAGCCATGGGGGAAGTATTTCAAAATTCTCGCCCTTCCACTCGTGCGTGGCATGATTGGCATTTGCGAAATGATGATTATTGGATTCAAGGCGCTCAACTTTTCTTCAGAAGTTTTTATGCAGGAAGAAGAGCTTCTGGTAGATGCTCCAAAAAAAGAAGCCACAGCGGCTGACTCTGTCCTCTTTGCCGTCTCACTCGTCTTCGCCTTTGCGATGAGTATTTTTCTCTTTAAATTCGTTCCGCTTTTTATCACAACACAGCTCCAGAACGTCTTCCCGATTATAAAAAATAACTACCTCATTTTTAATCTCATCGATGGCATCACAAAACTTGGAATCTTCGTTGGATATCTCTCACTTATGCTTCTTTCGAAGGAGATGAAGCGCGTATTTGAGTATCATGGTGCCGAACACAAGGCCGTCTGGACCTATGAGAAAAATCTCGACCTCACGGTAGAGAATGCCAAAAAGCAAACCCGCCTCCACCCTCGCTGCGGTACAAGTTTTATTATTATCATATTTATCATTAGTATTTTTGTTTATATGTTCCTTCCAAAACAGGACACATTTGCCATGAACTTCCTCCTCAGAATCGCCATGCTGCCCCTCATTGGCGGCGTAGCCTATGAAGTCCTCAAATGGAGCGCCCGACACATCAACAACGCTTTTGTGCGCATTCTCGTCGCCCCAGGTCTCCTCCTCCAACGGATAACTACCCAAGAACCCGACGACACCCAACTCGAGGTCGCCCTCGCAGCACTACAGGCTACGATTGAGCTGGAACAGAGTGGGCTGGAGATCTCCGCAAAACTAGCTCCTGAGATAGCCTAATCAAAGCTGAATATTGACATATAGATAAAAAGGATTAAAATAAAAGCCAAATATTGAAATCCAATGAAACTTTCTCGCCTCGCCATTCCGCTACTCACATCCTTCGCGCTCATGGTGCCAGCTCGCACTACTGGGGCCGAAAATAAGCCAGCTCCTCAGGTTGCAAGTGTACAAAAATCAACAGCCGAACTCGCCGGAACGCTCTATAAGTGCCTCTCTGTCTCGAAAGAAAAACCATCAAAAAAAGGAGAAACGATAGTAAACAGAACAGATTATCGCGACGAGAATCATCGATATGATATATATACCAAAGGTACCTACAGCCCACGATCGAGGAATAAACAAGCCATCACAGGAAGAGAGTTACATATTACACAGTACGACAGGCTG
>CAYHGS010000054.1:0-5527 GCA_964356305.1 uncultured Candidatus Peribacteria bacterium | reverse complement strand
GATCGAAAAAAGAATTTGATTATGGATTCGTCGGTGATGTAAAAAAAGTAAATCCCCAAGTTCTGTTTGACCTTATGGAAAAAGGCTATTTGCCCGTCGTTTCTCCGCTAGGCGTAACCGATGATGGCGTTATCGTTAACATCAATGCCGATACCATCGCCACGGAAATTGCGAGTAAAGTGAAAGCGGAAAAAATGGTTCTTTTCACGAATACCGATGGAGTAATGGAGAACGGGAAGTTACTACGCACGCTCACATGTACGGAGGCTCAGGATGTCATCAAGAGGGGCGTTGCCGTGGGTGGCATGAAGGTAAAACTGGAAAATTGTATCGATGCCGTGAAGCGTGGCGTAGTGCGTGTACATATCCTTAATGGCCTTTCTCCACATAGCCTCCTGGGTGAAATTTATACCAAACGGGGCGCAGGAACGATGATTATTATGGATGAAGAAAAGAAGGTTTATAGCAATGAGTAAGTTTTATTTTATCATTCCGTCATCATGAAGCCAGATCAATCTTTCGGAAATGTTGAGGGAATTGCGTATTTCCCTGGTAATGGGCAGTCCGATAAGCCTGTCTGTATTATGGGAAGTATTCATGGAAATGAGCGCATTGGCGCGGCAGTCCTAGACCAACTACGGGTAGTGCTTGCGTCCGTCGATTTACGAAGCGATGTGTATCTCGTGTTAGGAAACCCAGAAGCTTATAGAGAGAATAAGCGCTATATCGATACCGACATGAATCGACTTTTTGGAGTCAATCGCGATGTGGTTTCCCCTGGTGAGAATATTGAAGAGAAACGTGTTGCCGAAATTGTTCCTATACTTTCCGAGAGTTATTACCTCCTCGATATACATTCGACCATCAATCCATCCGTTCCTTTTGTTTACTGTGAGCCAAATCCTGAGCATATCGCACTCGCTACCCTCATGGGTGTTGAATATATCGTCTCGGCAGCGGCCGAATTTAGGCCGGAGGACTTGGTAACATCCGCTGATAATTTCGTAGATAGACATGGAGGGCTTGGTATCACTTTTGAGTCCGGCTGGCAAAAGGAAGAGCTTGCCGTTGATGACGTGTTACTACGAACGAAATTCTTTCTTCAAAAAACAGGAGTACACGATTTTGGCTTATCGGAGCCCGAAAATCAACATGCAAGCAAACGTCTTACTATCTATAATCATATCGTTCCTCAATCGGAATCATTTGCATTTTCTCGACCCTTTGGAAGTTTCAATACCGTAAAGGCAGGGGAAATAATTGGCAACGATGGAGACCTTGAGGTGCGCGCCGAAGAAGATTCCTTTATTATTTTTCCAAAAAAGACTATACAGCAAGGGAAGGTTGCCTGTTATCTCGCTCGCGTTTCTTAATTCATTTTCATGAAAAAAATCTGGCAAAAAAAAGAAGGTATGGTGACCGATACATTCAATGAGCAGTATCTTGTGAGCAATGGCGTGCCCGATAATGCGCTTATTCCCTACGATATCGCCGCCTCGAAAGCTCATGCGAAGATGCTTGAGAGCATCGCTATTTTGACAAAAGAAGAAAATGAAAGCCTCCAGAATGGACTGAATGATATCCTGGATTTATATACGAGAGGGGAGTTTTCCGTAACGGTGGCGGATGAAGATTGTCATAGCGCTATTGAACGGTTTCTCACGGAAAAATGCGGTGACGCGGGTAAGAAAATTCATACCGGAAGAAGTCGAAATGATCAGGTATTGGTGGCTACCAGGCTGTACATGAAAGACGCGCTTCTGGGCTTGAGTGATGATATCGGTGGGTTGGCGAAACATTTTTTGCAAGTGGCGAAGAAATATCAGAATGTTCCCTTCCCCGGATACACCCATTCTCAGCAGGCGATGCTCTCTTCCCTGGGACATTATTTCTGTTCATTCGTCGAGAGTCTTATTGATGACAAGGCTTTTGCAGGATTAGTCACGAGCGCTATTGATAAAAATCCACTAGGATCGGCTGCCGGATTCGGTGTGGCTATTGCGCTCGATCGCGAATTGACTACTCGCGAGTTAGGCTTTGGAAAGATGCAGGTGAACTCGCTCTATTGCCAAACCAGTAGGGGAAAATTCGAGAGCATGACCTTGGAGGCGATTATACAACTCATGCTCACGCTTGGAAGATTCGCGCAGGATATGATTCTTTTTACCACGAGAGAGTTTGGATATTTTCTCGTGGATGATTCCATGACGACCGGTTCATCGATTATGCCACAGAAAAAAAATATGGATTATATGGAGGTACTCCGCGGACAAGTGAGTGTGGTTATTTCGCTTCAGCATCAGATTCAAGATGTGACGAAAAATCAACTTTCCGGATACAATAAAGATTTAAAATTTGTGAAAAAAGCGATGCTGGATGCTTTTGATATCGTGACTGCTAGCATTGTGATTGTCGGAAAAATGCTAGACGCATTGACTCCAAATGAGGAGGTTATTTTATCAAAAATCTCCAAAGATATCTTTGCGGCGGACGTGGCAAATGACCTCGTGAAGGATGAAGGCATGCCATTTCGCGATGCTTATCGAGTGGCGATGGAGCGATTGGATGGACTCGTGATTGACTATCAAAAAAATATTCAATCAAAGGTAAGCCCGGGCGCACCGGGAAACTTGGGGATTGAGATATATGAAAAGTTACTCGCCTAATCATCCTGATCTACCTCACTGATGAAACCAATACGCTCCTGCGTGAACATGTACTGTTTTCCGCTGCGTGTATAATGCGTGCCGTCACCTATCTGTAATTTGAATTTTACGTTGTCGGTACCATCTTGTCTTGGCTGCTGGCACAGGATGCGAACATCATCCTCCCGAGTACCAAGAATGGCTTTTTTATTTTTTTTAATTGCCGAAATATTTAGCGTACCCCCGGCGAGACATTCCTGCTCGGCGGCCACTATGAGCGCATTAATCTTCCTATTAACCTCCACCGATCCTAGCGTGTACTGCGGACGGGGAAATGGACCTGTTTTGATTTTTTCTTTCTCCCTGAGCGCTGAAATTGCGACTATCAAAACCGTACTACCAATTGCCAATTTTTCTCCAATGTTGAGCGACATAAAGTGATACTTTTATAATCTATGTGGTATGGTATCAAAATTTTCATCGGCTTTATTGATAAGCCGTTGAATCATGATTTCATCTATGGCTAGCATTTGTGTACTCACCGATACATTTCCGCCTCGAGCAGCAATTCCAATGACCTCCCCCTCATGATTCATGATCGGCCCACCTGAATCTCCTGGATTTGTCCCTAAATGTAGCCCCACCAATCCTCGCTCAGAAGATATCAAACTCCTTCTCAGAACTATACTAATTAATTTATTTACCCGAAACTGAATTCCATCTATCCTGCCCTTTGTTGCCCCTATATTTATCCGAAATTCTTCAAGCCCCATTCCACAGCTTATGATTGGCTCGTTATATTCTATTCCTTTCCGGCTTATTGAAAGAGCACTTGATCTTGAGAATACTGGCTTCGAGAAGCGTAAAATTGCCAAATCTCTGTCTGGATCAATCTCAATCCATGATAAAATATTCGATTCTTGGTGCTCGTTGAAAATTCCTCTGCCACCATCATACAACTTAAGCTCAGCGCATATATCATTCTTTTTTTTATCATTCTTGCAAACATGCGAACAGGTGACAATCGTTTTCTCGTCGAGAATAAAGCCTGTACCATAACCCGATTCAGTCTGAAATTTTACTGTTCCTTGCCGAAGTCTCTCCGCTTGCTCTGCAAAAACATCAGTAGTCTTTTTATATAATGCATTACTTATCCTGAGATTGCTCGCAGCGGTACTACCTACAGCCATTCCGATTGCCGCAAATATAGCTGCATATCCTCCTATAATGATTGTTGCGGTTATACTGTCTATATCTTCATTCTCTTTATTCTCTATATTCTCTCGGGCCATGGCGACTGCGGGCGTCATCGTACCCATGCCTAGGGCGAGTGCTTTCATAAAATGCCGACGGGTGATCGGCTTAGAATATGGCTCTTCTGGCTGGATATTCATTGAATTCATGATGGTTCCCACCTTATCGCTATATCGCATTATGTCAAGCTATACCGACTGAAAAGACCCCCCGAATTTTAGATTGAATCACGACTTTTCCTGAGTTATTTGACTTTATTGTTGAAATGTATTATAATGAGCTAAAATAAATACACAACCAAACATTCGCTATGAATTCAAAAACACCTCTTTATAAGCATACTTCCATTCTTCTCGCGGTTGCTTTTGTCGCGGGAGTAGGAATCGGCAGCATCAGTGATAGCCTGAAGGGGAATCAATTTCAAACTTCCATTATTCAAAATTCTGCTTTTGTTCGGTCTATTGGCAAAAAGGCCACGCTTCAGAGCGTGGGCAAGACTCTTGCCTATGACGTAAGTGAAGGACAGATTATTCCGGATCTCGCGGGGGATGCGACAGATTTGACTCCGGCTGATTTGAAACCCATTGATCAAAAAATACTTCCGATTCCAAAAATCGAAACGGATACTACTGAAAATTCTCTGCCGACAGTTGCCATAGATTGCACCTATGAAAAACCAACTAAGCCTGCCTACAAAGCAACGCCCGTGACGCAAAGTCAGACTTTTTCCGCCGACCTTGGCGATTTGATTCGTGTATCTATGGTATACAAAAATGAAGGAAATACTCCTTGGTTCTCCGGTACCTCAGGATGTCAAAATGCCGTAGTGCAGCTCGGAACTACACGGGAACTTGATCGCGTAAGTCAGTTCTTTAGCAGCGGAAAGGATAGTGGCTGGGCCGATAATAATCGAGTGGAGCTTACTACTCTTCGCGTAAATCCCGGCGAAGAAGGCGTTTTCAGTTTTGATATGCAGACTCCCGCGGAAGCCGATCTTTATCGTGAATATTTCTCCGTACTCGTACCTGGTGTATCATGGATAAACAACAGTGAATCATATGTAGACGTCGAAGTTGGCACTCCGTATGATCGCTCAACACTGCTTCAAAAAATGAATTATTTGAATAGTTCAATTGGCGCACAGGCTGTCGATCTTTTGGGCGCCAAGAGTATCGAAATTGATTTGAGTCAGCAAAAGGCACAGTTAAAACTTGGAGACTATGTCGTTCGTGAATTCCCCGTGAGCTCCGGTGCCGCCAAGCATCCAACTCCTCAGGGAAATTACCATATTGGATTCAAGGAGCAGGTCCGAATCGGAGGTGAGTCGCCGTATTATATCATGCCGGTGTTCCAAGGGCTTGTGCGTGACGGACGCTCGTTTGTAGGCTATGGCTTCCACGCGTTGCCAAGCTTGGGTAGTGCTTCTCTCCGAAATAGAATTAGAGCCGCTCTCGCAAAGGGCGAAAAGGTTCCTACGGAATGGTTTGCCGGTGACTCCTTCTGGAGTGAGGCACTTGATCATATCGGCTCTCCACGAAGTCATGGATGTGTTCGATATCTTCCTGCTGATGCCGACTTCATGTTCGCCTTTACGGACATTGGAACACCCGTGGTAGTGCACGAATAAA
>CAYHGS010000053.1:0-5719 GCA_964356305.1 uncultured Candidatus Peribacteria bacterium | reverse complement strand
GTTCAGAGAAGCAATCACGTTACAAGACGGGACTGAACTTGATACATTCGAGCTATTGCCACCTGATATACAAAGACATGTGGATGGTTTTGCCAGTGCAGTTTCAAGCTCTATGATGACAAAAATGTATGTATCCAAACAACTCCCCGATCCGGAAAATATCCTCCGCCTCTATCAACAAGAAAGGGATATCTTTAATCATGATGTTCTCCAGCTTAGAAGACTTCCGGGGGAAATTTTATCATATGGAAGTCAGCAACTTGATCTATCACCAGGAGAACTTCTGCGCTTTCAACAAGCCATGGCACCACTGCTAAACGAATAAACATATAATTTAAGGACTAATCGCACGTCCCATCGTGCTGTGTCTTCCAAGGTAAATCTGAAAGCTGCGTACACACTGCACTCGAAACCGCACTAGAAATATCGGCCGTATAAGACGTGCAAGGATCCTTGGCTTTTAGGGTATCGTTCGGGCCGCAAGTCATGGAATAATGAATATCCGACCAAAGAGCAGAGTCCTGATTTCCAACAGCACTAAGAGTAAGAGTACGACGTAGGCCTGAGCCTTCTTCGAGCTGAGAATTGATTTGTGGAGCTAAAGTTGCTGCCTTTTCCTTGATGTAATTAAAGTCAACGTCCGGGCCAAATTGCGCGCATCTACAGGCAAAATCGGTCATGAGAACCGTAATGGCCTGACGATCTTCTGGCTTATTTGCGCTGTATCCTGGAGGATTATGCTCATCGCATCCACCCATAACCAAAGGCACCGCCAAAGTAAGCAAAGCAGATTGTAAACCTTTCATATCGGATTTTTTTAAAGAAGTAAGGAGTGATGATACCGCTTCTGTCCTTACAGAGCGCCAGGATGAAGCCCTGACTGACAGTTGCCATTAGATGTATTGAATGAAAAATCCTTTCCATCAACAGTATCGTATGTATCACTACAATTTTTTGGACCAACGGAAAGAGTGTAAGCATGCTTCGTCGGAACCCGATCAGAATCAGAAGAAAAGCACCTAGCGGAAACACTATCAGACGTCGTGCCGATTACAGAACGAAGTTGCTCGGGCAAAGACGATTGAGCCGGGTACGCACCAGACATGCACAAGGCAGCATCTGCTTGAACAAGCTCACGTATCTTGTTTGCATTCGAATCAGAAAGACCACCAAGAGCAAGCGTTGCGTCGAATGGTTTAGGACCCTTATTACCACAAACAGACGCCGTGACACCTATGGCCATCATAACACCGAGCACCTTGATAATCGGAGTAGTAAAGGGAGCCGTCCGATGAGAGGAGTGGCGATCACCAGCAGGAAGGTTGGGATCATCATAAGAGCGCGAATCAGAAAGATCAGACATATAAAAATAGTTAGAGGATAAGGGGAAACGGTACCAAGAAAATAAGGGAACTGCAAGGAAATACATATCTACTTGCCAGAAAACGCCAAAATCGCCTACACTAGGCACGGTTTTAGAAAAAAAATAACGCACCAATCCCATGCTCGACATCAAATACATTCGTGAAAATCTCGATACTGTGAAGCGCGCCGCTACAGTGAAGCGCGTAACCGTTGATTTGGACCAAATCGTTCATCTCGATGATCGACGACGTGAGTTGTTGCAGAAGGTTGAGGCCATTCGTGGAGAAAAAAATAAAGCATCAGAGAGCATTCCGAAGCTTCAGGGTGAAGAAAAAAAGACACTTCTCGACAAGATGAAGTCTTATTCGGCTGAAGAAAAAACGCTTGATGAAGACCTAAAAGACGTAGAAAGAGAATTACTCAAAATTATGCTCCTTGTTCCAGCCGTGCCGTCTAGCGAAGCGCCGGAGGGCAAAGATGACAGCGAAAATATAGAGCTCTACAAAGTCGGAACGCCCGTAAAGTTCGATTTCGAGCCAAAAGACCACGTAACGCTGGGAGAAGACCTCGACATCATCGATATTCCTCGCGGCACCAAAATCGCCGGAGCCCGCAACTACTTCCTCAAGGGCGACGCACTCCTCTTGGAGAACGCCGTCATGCGATTCACGATTGATCATTTAATGGCAAAGGGATTCGTCCCCTTCTCCGTACCAATGCTCGTCAATAACGACGCTATGACAGGAACGGGATACTTCCCTGGTGGCGAGGAGTCTGCCTACAAGATGGAACGGGATGATTTGAATTTGATTGGAACATCTGAGGTTTCCGTAACCTCCTATCACCGCGACGAAATCCTCACCGAAGAAGAACTGCCAAAGCTCTACGCCGGATACTCTAGCTGCTTCCGACGTGAAGCGGGAACCTATGGCAAAGACACACGAGGTCTTTATCGCGTTCATCAATTTCAAAAAGTGGAACAAGTAGTCGTATGCAAAAACTCCGAGGAAGAATCGCAAAAAATGTTCGACCTCCTCCTCACCAATGCCAAAGAAGTCCTGGAAAAACTCGGACTCGCCTACCGCGTCGTCGCCGTCTGCACGGGTGATATGGGCCAGGGTCAGGTCTACAAAAACGATATTGAAACCTGGATGCCATCACGCAACGGCTATGGAGAAACCCATTCATGCTCGATGTTTTTCGACTTCCAGGCACGACGTCTGAACCTCCGCTACAAAGACGCCACAGGGAAAAACCAGTTCTGCTACACCCTGAACAACACAGCGATCGCCTCCCCTCGTGTCCTCATCCCCCTCCTCGAATGTTACCAAAACGCCGACGGCTCAATCACGATTCCCGAAATTCTCCGACCATACATGAACGGAAAGGTAAAGATTGAGAAGAGGAAATAATATATTGAAAAATGGCACTTTGTGGCATACCATAGAAGTATATTAACCAGTAATAAAATGGCATTCACATTCAAATTAGAGAAAGATGGTAAACAATGGCACGCGATTTGTAGCGAATTGGCTGGTTGCCATACTTTCGGAAAGACAAAACAAGAAGCACTGCGTAATCTTAAAGATGCTGTTTTGCTCTACCTTGAAGATGAAATTGACAATCAATCCATGAAAGCGATTATCGAAGCCAAAGAAAAAAAACTTACGAATGTCTAAATATAATTTTACGCCTGCGAAATTAGTAAAATTACTTCGGGAAAATGGCTTCGTTTTCACTCGTCAAAGTGGTAGTCATGCCATTTTTCGACATGAAGAAAAACAGAAAAAAGTGGTAGTTCCTATCCACAGCAAAGACATTCCCAAAGGAACACTAAAAGCTATCCTAAAAGATGCAGACATAAATATATAGACTGATGAAGCAAGTCCAAAGCTAAATTTCATAATCAAAAAACAAATCAATTATTTGACAAATAACAATGTGCAATGCTACTAGAGCAACCATTAGACGCACGGATACAGGCTTTATGATTGCAGCACCCAGGGAGACAAATGGTGGAGTTGGAACTCATCATATGATCGTAAGTACAATTCACGCCATGAGAGCACAATTTCCAAACCTAAGGGCGAAAGTAAAATTAGATTAATAAACCTACGCCGCCTTCGCAAACACCTGATCAACACGAGAGCGCGTCTCTCCTACCATTTGATTAAACGTTTTTGGACTCGAAATCCAGGCATCGGCAAGACTAGCTGGTTGTCGAACCTGGGAAGCCGGTCGACGGAATGGAATTACCTGCGCTCCAGTCTCCTGAGTCTGCAGAGCAGCTTGAACTGCCTGTTCTGGAGCAATTCTTGTAATACGAGAAAGAACCGGAGCCACTCGTCTCTCATCGGACTGAAGACCATGATTCATATTCGCAAGTGGATCAAAATCAAATTGACCTTTCTGGCGAGCGCTATCACGAACCTCGTTATAGAAAGAAGGTGTCATCGGAGTTTCATCCTTAAGTCCTGACCTTTCAAAATCATGGAAAACTCTCAATGGATTTTCATCCGCAGATGCCCAAGCCTGAATACCCATACCATACTTTACTGACGAAACAGGATTTTGCGCAGATTTCTTCCATTGTGCTGTCGGTAAATCCAAAACCACGCCGTCTAAACGATTGGGCTTCATCACCTCCCCAATCTGCTGTCGCACCACCGGGCGATGATCAACTTCAGGGGGTAGGAAGCTATTCAATAATTCTCTTCCTTTAGTAACTGATGACGATAATAATTCTTTCGCTGACGATGCGAGTCCTTTTGCCTGCCCCCAAGCAGATTTAAGTGAGCTAAACATAAAAAATGGTAATATATGAAATAGGTAACCCGAAAAAGATACATTATTTTTGAGACTGGTGATATCGTAACTAATCACATTGAAATTGACAGAAAGAGATAACTTTGACTGGAACTTTCCTCCAAAAAAATACAAAATAACGAAATATATTCGCACAATATAAATAACGAACAGTCAAGAGAAAGTAAGTAACAGAGTAGGAAAAACTTGACGAAATAAGCTTTCTGAATACAATAAAGCACGCTATCATGCCCATTCTGATGTGTTGTGAGAGATAGCAAAGCTGTTTCGAAAATCTCTTACTATTTTTCATCTATGGCTAACAAGGACAAAAAGGCCCTGAATAAGGGTAAAGTAAGCAAACCTGCGCCAAAAGCGAAGGTTATTTCTAAAGTGGCTCCGAAAAAGGCAGCAGTGCCCGCAAAGCCAAAAGTAGTGGTAAAAGCCCCGACAAAAGCTGTCGTTAAGGCTGCTCCAGTCAAAGCTGCTCCAAAGCAGGCCCCAGTCAAAACTGTTGCCAAAGCTGCTTCAAAATCAGCTTCAGCATCCGTTCCGGCTGCCAAAGCTATTTCAGCTTCAATCCGTGGCCCAAACCACGAGATTATCAAGCCCTCCAATTTGAATTGCGATATTAGCGACATTCAGAATGAGAAGCTTCGAAATTACTATTCACATCGAATCGATGCAAAGGTTCCATTGCCTAACTTGATCGAAATTCAGCTCGACTCATACAAATGGTTCCTCGAAGAAGGAATCCGTGAACTTCTCGATGAAATCAATCCAATCAGCGACTTCTCCGGCAAAAAGCTTGAAATGCACTTTCTTGATCACACCCTTGGTGAAATCAAATACGATGCCGAGACCGCACGAGCCAAGAACATTACCTACGAAGCACCACTCAAAGTTCACGTTCAGCTCATCAACAAGGTCACCGGTGAAATTAAAGAACAGGACGTGTTCCTCGGATCTATTCCACTTATGACGAACCGAGGTACATTCATTATCAATGGTATCGAACGTGTTGTTGTTTCACAGTTGGTCCGATCCCCTGGTGTATTTTTCTCAAAAAATGCAGCCGCTCCAACATTTCATAACGCCAAGATCATCCCAAAACGTGGTGCATGGTTGGAAGTAGAGACCGACAAGAAAGGTGTTATTACCGTCAAAATCGACCGTAAGAGAAAAATTCATATTACTTCTCTTCTCCGAGTTTTTGGATACGAGACAGACAAGCAGATGAAGGAAATCTTCAAGGATATCATTACCGGACCGGAAAATGATTTCATCACGATGACTCTTGAGAAAGATACCTCAAAGACCGTCGATGAGGCGTACCAGAATATCTACAAGAAACTCCGACCTGGCGATCTCGCCACACCGGAAAATGCAAAGGCGCTCATTCAGTCCATGTTCTTTGATTATAAGAAATACGACATGGGACCTGTTGCCCGTTACAAGCTTAACCGACGTTTCGGTATCGAAGTTCCAAATCAAAAAGAATACCACACCTTCCAGGTAAAAGACCTTATTGAGATTCTCAAATACTTGA
>CAYHGS010000052.1:0-5892 GCA_964356305.1 uncultured Candidatus Peribacteria bacterium | reverse complement strand
ATTTTCTACGGATCATGTAGCCATCCGTGCTCTCTTGGCGACTGTAATTTTTTGGAATATTGATAACAAGATCGATACCATGCGAGGTAAGAGCTTCGAGAATATTCGGAGATTTTTTTGACTGAATTTTGTAGAGGGTTGTGACCTCAATTCCATTGTCACGAAGGAAAGCTGCCGTACCCTCCGTTCCAAACAATGTATAGCCCATCTTGATAAAGAGCCTTGCTGCAGGCAAAAAGTCGGCCTTGTCTTCTGTGCGGCCGATACTCGCTAAGATGTTTTTCTTTGGAAGTGAGAATCCTACAGAGATCATCGCCTTCAAGAATGCCTCATGCAAATCATCGCCGAAACACGCTACCTCACCCGTAGAAGCCATCTCTACACCGAGTACAGGATCCGCACCCTTCAAGCGAGGGAAAGAAAACTGTGAAACTTTTACGCCGACATAATCGAGATCCAGAGTTCTTGGCTTATTGACTCGTAAGCTCAGGACGCTCTTTTCTCCGAGCATCGCGCGCGTAGCGATATCAATGAAGTTATATCCGGTTACTTTCGATGCGAATGGGAAGCTCCTACTAGCACGCAGGTTACATTCGATAACCTTTACATCGTTATTCTTAGCCAAAAACTGAATATTGAACGGACCGGTGATATTTAATCCTCGTGCAATTTCTTTCGCAATCATCTTCACTCGACGTGTCGTTTCTAAATATAATTTCTGTGGAGGTAATACGATTGATGCATCACCAGAGTGAACACCTGCATTTTCAATATGCTCAGAAATGGCATAGATAAGCGTTTCTCCCTTGTATGCTACGGCATCAACCTCAACTTCTTTTGCGCCGGTTTCAAACTTACTTACTACCACCGGAGCATCACGATTTACTCTCGCCGCCTTGCTCAATAATACTTTTAGAGACTCGGCATTCTGCGCGACGCTCATCGCGGCACCCGATAAAACATAAGAAGGACGGACCAAAACCGGGTATCCAACCTTATCGGCAAATTTTTCAATATCGGAAATATTTACCAATTCTTTCCATTCCGGCTGATCGATATTGAGAGTATCAAGCATTGCAGAAAATTTATTTCTGTCCTCCGCGCGATCAATATCTTTCGCATCAGTTCCTAGAATTTTCACTCCAGCCTTTGCTAACTTCATAACGAGATTATTCGGAATTTGGCCTCCCATAGAGACTAAAACGCCATCAGCTTTTTCTTTTTCATAAATATCTAACACGCGCTCAAGGGAAAGTTCATCAAAGTATAATTTGTCGCACATGTCATAATCCGTCGAAACTGTTTCGGGATTATAGTTAATCATAATCGTTTCATGTCCTAAACTCTGCAATGTCTTAACCGCATTCACACAGCACCAGTCGAATTCAACGCTCGATCCAATACAGTACGGTCCTCCACCGAGAACGATATATTTTTTCCTCTTACCGTGACCAGACTTATGCTCGGCATCATCAGTCGTTCCATGATATGAAACATACAAATAATTTGTTTTTGCAGGATATTCGGCAGCCAATGTATCGACCTGTTTCACGGAAGGCATGACTTTCATTTTCTTTCTCATCGCACGAACTTCCATCTCCGTCTTACCAATGGAGCTCCCAATTTGTTTATCCGAAAACCCATACTTTTTTGCACTAACCAGCAACTCCTTATCAATTTTATCCGCTTTCTTCAGCTCTTTTTCCATCTTCACAATATTGTGTAATTTTTCCAAAAACCATGCGTCAATTTTTGTTAACCCAGCTATTTTTTCAACACTCCATCCTCTTTGGAGAGCGCGAGCGACTGCAAGAATTCGTTTTGGTGTTGGACGAACCAAATCATTTTCCAATTCGCTCTCACTGATTTCTATTCCAAGATTTTCATTGGAAACTAAACCTTGAAGTCCGATTTGGAGCATTCGGAGACCCTTCTGAACGACTTCTTCAAAACTACGACCAAGAGCCATAATTTCACCAACGGATTTCATCTCAGATGTAATTTCATGCGACACCATTCGGAATTTATCCAAATCCCATCGTGGAATTTTTAATGCGAGATAATCCAGCGCCGGTTCAAAACAAGCCGTCGTCGCCTGTGTCACGGAATTTTTCAACTCAGGTAAACTGTACCCAAGAGCGAGTTTTGCCGCTACATGAGCCAGCGGATAGCCGGTAGCCTTCGAAGCGAGCGCACTTGATCTACTCAAACGAGCGTTCACCTCGATAGTACAATAATCCAAACTTACCGGATCCAAGGCAAACTGAATGTTGCATTCTCCGATAATGCCAAGGTGGCGAATCGCCTGAATCGATAATTTTCGAAGCATATGGTATTCCGTGCTGGAAAGCGTCTGTGATGGAGCAATAACAATACTTTCCCCCGTATGAATACCGAGCGGATCGAAATTTTCCATATTACAAACCGTAATGCAGTTGTCGAATTTATCGCGAACCACCTCGTATTCTACCTCTTTCCAGCCCTTTAAATTCTCCTCAATGAGTACCTGAGGGCTATAGGAAAATGCCGTTTCCAGTAGTTCATCCAGCTCCTCTTTGTTATACGCGAATCCACTGCCTTTTCCGCCAAGCGTAAACGCCGCGCGAACCATCAAGGGGAATCCAATTTCTTTCGCAGCCTTATGTGCCTCTGTCAAAGTATTGCATGCCGCACTTTTGGCGCACTTCAGCCCAGCCTTCGCCATCTCTTTCTTGAACAAATCTCTATCCTCCGTCATTTCTATAGCTCGAACAGGAGTACCTAGAACTTCCACACCATATTTTTTCAAAATTCCCTTTCGATACAATTCAACTCCACAATTTAAAGCCGTCTGGCCTCCAAAGCTCAGCAAGATACCATCGGGTTTCTCTTTGATGATAATCTGTTCGGCAAAATAGGGATTTACCGGCAAGAAATAAACCTTGTCCGCCATCCCATCGCTCGTCTGAATCGTAGCAATATTGGGATTGAGTAGTACGGTCAAAATTCCCTCCTCTTTGAGAGCCTTAATCGCCTGTGAACCGGAATAATCGAACTCTCCAGCTTCCCCAATCTTCAAAGCACCCGATCCGAGGACCAAAACTTTTTTGAGTTTGTGGTGGTGTGTAGCTGCTTTCATGTTGAAACAAATCTACTGAAAAACCACCCGAGACGCAAGGGGCAAATCATACCGTCCAGTTGGACATGACGATATCCAAATAGGACAAGATTTCGCGAGAGTGTTCATCCGGCTTCACGTCCTCGAATATTTTGGCAATTCTCCCGTCAGGATCCACTAAAACCGTCGTTCTAGACACGCCCATATAGGTCTTTCCATACATGCTTTTTTCCACCCATACACCAAAATCCTCCAAAACTTCATGTTCCGTATCGGATAGAAGTGGAAATGGGAGGGAGTTTTTATCGACAAATTTATGATGAGATTCCATGCTATCAGCACTTATGCCGTAAATTTCTACATGCCTCTTGCGATATTCCGACATCTTATCACGGAAATTGCAGGCCTCTTTTGTACAACCAGACGTATCATCTTTCGGATAAAAATACAAAATTGTCCACTTTCCACGGAAATCCAAAGGCGAAATCATTTTGCCATCAGTGCTCGGTAACGTGAAGTCGGGAACATTCAGTCCTGCAGATATCTTAGCCATGGCACTTGAGGTTAGGCGGATACAATATGGCGGGATTATAGCATACTGTTTTAAAATTCATATTAAAATGTATAGCGATCCAGGAGCATCCCTTGGGGATAGCGGGTTTGATCTTCGCGAATTAACGAGAAGCTCTCGCCATTTTCTAAGTGTCCCGTTATTCCAAAACCAGAAGCCTTTTTATGCCCTCCACCTCCAAACATTTTACAAAATTCCGACAAATTCACATCATCTCGACGCGTCCTCGTTGATCCCTTTACGATGCCATTTTCCTTATCTTCAGAAAGAAGTATGGCAAATTTGGCTCCCTCCACACTGTTTAGATAATCTACCACGCCACCAATTTCTTCCTTTTTTGCCCCACAGCCCTCTATATCTTTTGTCGTTATTCCAGACATAATCACGCCATCATCATTCTGCGTTACAGATTCAAGTATCTTGCCCCATGCATGCAGTTGCCCAGGTGTTCTTTGCCGGTAGAGCACGTTCATAATCTGATTGCGATTCGCACCCAGCCGCATAAGCTCACCGCAAACCCGCATCACATCACTAGTTGTATTTGAATGCATTAGACTTCCTGTATCGTAATAAATTCCCAGCAATAAATACGTAGCAATCCGTGGTGTGATACTCCATCCAAGTTGTAAGAAGAGATGATAGAGGACATACGTCGTAGAGCATGCCTCCGGGACAACGAGGTTGTGCGTGCCAAAATACGAGTTCGACACATGATGATCAATAGAGATAAAAGGAACAGCCCCATCAACAATAGAAGCATCCTTTTCGGGATACACGAGCTGTGTCGTCGAGCTTCCATCGACATTGATATAGAGGTCTGTGGAAGTTTTATCCCACTGCTGTTTGAAAAAATCTAAACTCACACCGTCCAGTGCATCATAAACATCCGGAAGGGGGTCGGCACAAACAGACGTCACGGACTTTCCCCACGATTCCAGTGCATCCCGCAGCGCCAAATTGCCACCAATCGTATCCCCATCTGGACTACGATGGGAAAATATGACAATATGTCGCGCCCGGTCGATAATATCTTGTAGTTGTTGAAGCATAGGGGGGTACTCTATCATGCACATAATGAAACCGGAAGAAAAAAATAATACGCAGCAGTTAAAAGCATTCGCTCTCGAATTAGGATTTGATTTGGTAAAAATTACCTCCGCGGAAAAATTATCCGATGCAGGATTATTCTATGAAAAATGGCTCAAAGAAGGCAATGCCGCCGATATGGATTATTTAAAAGAAAATACGGAAAAAAGATATACTCCTGAAAAAATTCTCTCAGATGCACGATCAATCATCGTACTCGGATTAAATTATTATAAAAAAGATCATACATTTCCAGAAAAATTCCGCATCGCCAAATACGCTATGGGTCGGGATTATCACAAGGTTATCACTTCTAAACTAAAAAAATTTGCAGCATTTTTAGATACACTGGAGCCAGAGGCTAAAGTGATTGCTCCCGTTCCTATTTCGACAAAACATTACGTGGATTTCGGTCCTACCATGGAGCGCGCATTTGCCGCAAAATCACATATGGGATTTATAGGGAAAAATGCCTGCGTCATTACGCGAGAATACGGTTCATATATTTTTCTCTCGGAAATAATTACGACATTAGAACTCACTCCCGATGAGCCGACGAAGTGGAAGGGGCAATGCGGGAGCTGTACGCGCTGTATTGATATTTGCCCTACCGGAGCCATAAAACCGGACAAAACGATTGATGCTCGATTATGCATCTCTTATCTCACGATAGAAAATCGCGGCGCCATTCCTATCGAACTCCGTCCGAAAATCGGCAACTGGCTCTTTGGTTGCGACTTGTGTCAGGACGTTTGCCCCCATAACGTTCGTGCGCAACCAACGCGAGTGACTGATTTTCAGAATATTCCAATTAATCTACAAACCACATCCCTCGGCCAAATTCTCTCCATTGAAACTGATGAAGAATTCATAAATATATTTGCCGGTACTCCCCTCACTCGCGCCAAACGCCGCGGCCTAATCCGTAACGCCTGCGTCGTCGCCGGTAATCTGAAACTCACCGAACTCCTTCCGCAATTAAAAAAACTATCACAATCAAGTGACGAGATGCTCGCGGAACATGCACAGTGGGCAATTCAGCAGATAGTCCCGTGAGGGGCGGCACAGCAGTGTTGTCCCTTGGGGGCGGCACAGCAGTGTTGTCCCTTGGGGGCGGCACAGCAGTGTTGTCCCTTGG
>CAYHGS010000051.1:0-6051 GCA_964356305.1 uncultured Candidatus Peribacteria bacterium | reverse complement strand
ACGGCGATTTCGGCCATGGTTTGGAGGTTGCGGAGTTGGAGGGCGATTGGGTGTTCCATCATGATGTCGGCGGTGTCCGCGAGTTTTTGGGAAGAGAGGAACTCACCCTCGGCGGCGATGATTTTGGCACGCTTTTCACGTTCGGCCTCGGCTTGTTTCGCCATAGCGCGTTGCATGGATTCCGGGAGTTCGATGTCTTTGATTTCTACGACGGAAACTATGACGCCCCAGCTCTCCGTGTGAGCGTCGAGGACCGTAGTGATTTCTCCGTTGATTGTTTTGCGTTCGCTGAGGATTTCGTCGAGCTGGAAGCGGCCGACGATGTTGCGCATGGAGGTTTGGGCGATCTGGTTGATGGCATCCATTACCCGTTCGATGGCAACGATACTTTTGATGGGATCGACGATTTTATAGTAAGCGACAGCAGAGAT
The DNA here is from genome assembly GCA_964356305.1 of uncultured Candidatus Peribacteria bacterium. Classification (GTDB taxonomy): domain Bacteria; phylum Patescibacteriota; class Gracilibacteria; order UBA1369; family UBA12463; genus CALREA01. The sequence continues at coordinate 5,620 of CAYHGS010000051.1, read as the reverse complement.
ATCTACCGAGACGTTGTCCTTAGTGATAATTTTTTGCTTTGGAATTGGCATGGTGATTGTCCGCATATCCACTTTTCTTACTCGATCAATAAGAGGAATCATCCAGTTCAAGCCTGGCTCTTTGACTCCTACGACTTTTCCGAATCGGAAGATAACACCTTTTTCATATTGCGAGACGGTGAAGAATCCGCTGAGAATGAGAGCAACTATTACGATGATATGTGGGTACTGAGCGATGAATTCGAGCATAATAATGGGTTGTTGTTTGTAATGAATAATGTTTTTGCTTAGTCCGTATGTACGCGTAGCGCATTGAGGATTACGACAATATCTACTGCCTCCTGAATGATAGCACCATAGAGAGGCGGAATATAGCCGAAGGCGGCGATGATCATGAAAAATATGCTAAGCCCCATTCCTGTAAATATGCTCTGCTTAGCGATTCTTAGGGTGCGCCGGGCTATCGCGAAGGCGTCACTTACTCGTTCAATGTTATCTACCATGATGACGATATCTGCTACCTCTGAAGTCGCCGTGGAACCGGTTGATCCCATGGCAATTCCAATGTCTGCTGCTGCTAATGCCGGAGCATCATTGATACCATCTCCCACCATAACGACCGGTGATGATTCTTTCCGTAGACGTTCGATGTGTTTGAGTTTGTCGTCTGGAAGACACTCGGCAATAACTTCATGCACGCCGGCAAGTTCGCCGATGTGGTTAGCGACTGCTTTTCGGTCACCGGTGAGCATGACGGTTCTTCGAATTCCATGTCTATGAAGCGTTTCGAAGAGTGTTTTTACCTCGGGACGTACGGTGTCTGCGAGATATATTGTTCCGAGAAATTCTTTCTCGCTGGCCAGATATAACGCCATTTTTCCGTGACTCTTGAGGTTTATTTCATGCTCTTTCACATCTTTAGGAATGCTGATATTTTGAGATTCTATGAGTCCAAGTTTTCCTAAATAGTATGTCGTGTGGTCGAGCTTTCCCTTTGCGCCACTTCCAATAATTTCTTCAAATTCAGTTGGGTAGGATAGTGCAATGTTGTTAGCTTTTGCATATTGCATTAATGCTCGTGCGATCACGTGTACCGAGACTTGGTCGAGTGATGCTGCAATTCGTATGATCTCCTCCGGTGTTCCTTTTTCTGCTTTTATCTCTGTAATATTCGGTACGCCAAACGTGAGTGTTCCTGTCTTATCAAAAACAAATGTTTTGGTATTTCCAAGCGCCTCGAGTGCACCACCATTTTTGATGATGATGCCTTTTTTCGCCGCCTTGCTCATGCCGGAGACGATGGCAATTGGTGTCGCGAGAATGAGCGGACAAGGAGTTGCCACAACGAGCACCGCCAAAAGGCGCATGCCCTCATGTGCCAATGCCCATGCGGTTCCAGAGAGTATGAGTGTGATAATCGTGAACCATCCACTATATCGATCTGCAAGACGGACCATCGGGGCTTTCGTCTTTTCTGCGCCCTCTACGAGACGAATAATTTGTTCATACTGACTGTCTTTGCTGACGTGAATTGCCTTAATCTCAAGTACATTTCCTTTATTGATACTTCCGCTCATGACATGACTGTTTAATCCTTTTTCAACCGGCATTGACTCACCGGTAAGGGCAGATTCATCAATAGGGGAATTTCCTTCTGTTACGATTCCATCTACGGCAACTACCTCTCCCGGTTTTACGACGATAATATCTCCGATCGCCACTTCATCGACCGGTATACTTCGTAGTCCGCCTTTTTCTTTTATATGAGCTTTTCTTGGGGCATTTGAGATGAGCGCTGTCAGCTCCTTTTTTGCGCGTGAAAGAGCGAAATTTTCGAGAGCCCTTCCGCCTGAAAGCATAAGGACGATGAATATTCCGGCGAGGTACTGATTCATTACATATGAGGTAATGATTGCCAAGAGAGCGATGATATCAGCGCCAAATTGACCTTTTCGAATAGCGCCAATTATTTCAATACATACCGGTATGGAGCCTATTATGAGCAATACTCTAAAAATTTCCATAGCCAAGTTTTCCATTCCCTGAGTACGCAATATTGCCCAGGCGACGATACTTATAAGAGATGCTATTCCAATAGCATATTCGACGGGAAATGAGCGGAGAGATATTTTTTTCTTAATGGTCATACTATATATAGTTAAAGACGTGGAAATTATCCTCTCTGTAATTTTATTGTCAAATAGCCATTCTTTGCTATGATAGGACTACTATGATGGAACGAATTGCTGCCAATATGAAGGATATGATTCTGGGTGGTCAGGATGGACTTGTAAATGTTCTTGGAGTTATTCTGGGTATCGCCGCGGCTACAAGTGATATGCGTATTATTTTAGCGGGAGGCCTTGCGGCAACCTTTGCTGAGTCTATTTCTATGGCGGCGGTGGCATATACCTCGACAATCGCCTCTGTTGATTACTATGAAAGTACGAAGAAAAATGAAGAGCGATCTGTTGAGGAGAATCCTGCTATGGAAATTCAGAAGATCAGAAACGTTTACGCGAATAGGGGATTTGAAGGAGATTTGCTTGATCAAATTGTTGTAAAGATTACTTCCGATAAGACTCGTTGGGTTGAAGTTATGATGCTTGAGGAGCTGCGACTTTCTCCTGCGACCAAAAATGGAGCTCTTTGGTCTGCGCTTATTGTTGGGTTGTCTGCGATGGTTGGATCATTCGTGCCACTTGTTCCGTTTTTCTTTTTTAGTGTAAAGGCGGGGGTTATCGTCTCTCTTATTGTTTCAAGCCTTGTTCTTTTTGCGGCAGGAGCTTTTAAGGCAAAGATTACGGTCGGGTATTGGCTTAAAAGTGGTGTTCAGATGTTAGTTATTGGGCTTGTATCGGCTCTGCTTGGATATTATATTGGTTATTTGTTTTCATAAATTCTCCACATATGCATCGATTTTTATTGCGAGAAGGTGATGTGGCTGATGAGAATGTTTTTATTATTATTTCCGAAGAGCTTCAAAATCAATGGAAAAAAGTCCTTCGTTTTGGTGTCGGTGAACAAATTATTCTCTTTAATGATAGTAATAAGGAGTTCAGGGGGGAAATCGTGAGCATCTCCAATAAGGCCATTCATGGAAAAATTACTTCAGTATCTCCCTGCCAGACTGAGCTTTCTACGAAAATTACACTTGCACAAAGTATTCTTAAGAATCCCGAGAAATTTGAGTGGATACTGCAGAAGGGGACTGAGTTGGGTATAAGCGAATTTTATCCCATTATTACTCGTCGCACGGAACGTCAGTTTTTGCCAAAGCGGGAACGTTTACTGCGTATTTTAGTTGAGGCTACCGAGCAATGTGGGCGATGTGTAGTTCCTATACTTCATGAGCCGATGAAGTTCGATGCTTTTTTGAAGTATATTGCTGTAGACAAACCAATACTTCTTATCCCCCATACTATTGGGGGCGTATCAATGGGTGAGTTAAAGATGGTTGAAAAAAAACCTGCTGTTTTGTGTATTGGCCCCGAGGGGGGATTTGATGATAAGGAAATTGAAGATGTAAAAAAAGCCGGTGGAATAGCCGTTACATTAGGGAGGCGAATTTTGCGCTCCGAGACTGCTGCATTGGCTGCGGTAACCTTGTTGGCCGCGCGGATTGAATAGATTTAGTTGTAGTAAAAGTGCATGTATGCACACTTCCAGTTGCATTTTTCTTCTAAAACCTCTTTACTATTTACGGTCAGATTTTGTGGGGACGTAGCTCAGTTGGCTAGAGCATCGTCATGGCATGACGGGGGTCGTGGGTTCAAGTCCCATCGTCTCCACCAGACACGATTACGTGTCCTGACCTCGTTCCCGATTTTGTTTCTCCTGGGGCTATAGCTCAGTTGGTAGAGCGTTCGGTTCGCAATCGAAAGGTCAGGAGTTCGAATCTCCTTAGCTCCACCACATATAATGAACCATAAAAAATCAGAACTTTATTTCTTACTTCTTCTTCTCTTTGGCATTTTTGTCTTGGCCTTTTTTATTTTTCAGCCTTTTCTCTATGCTCTTATCTTGGCTATAGTTTTTGCAACTGTTTTTAGGCCGGTCTATAAAAGAGCGTTTATTATTACGCGTAAAAGAAGTGCTTTGGCGGCACTTCTTACCACTATGTCCGTCCTTATTATTATTATTGCTCCTCTTCTTTTGCTGGGCATGCAGATTTTTCAGGAGGCAACACAACTTTATACTTCCCTGGTTGGCAATGGTAATGCAACAGATCTTTCTCGTAGCGTGAATGATGTTATCCAGAATCTCCTCAAACTTTCTCCTGTCCCTCTGGAATTTTCTATCGATGTCAGTCAGTATCTGAAACAAGGGTTGAGTTGGTTACTTCAACATATTGGTCCGCTCTTCGCTAATGTTGCCAGGGTGATGATGAGTATTTTTATATTCCTCATCGCACTGTATTACTTGTTTAAAGATGGTGATAGGCTCAAGAAGGCCATTGTTGCCTTCAGCCCATTGCAGGATATCCATGATGAAACTATTTTCAATAAATTGGCACTAGCCATAAACTCAGTAATGAGGGGAAGCCTTACGGTAGCGCTTGTTCAGGGTGTATTAACGGCAATTGGGTTTTCGATTTTTGGAGTTCCCAATGCGGCTCTCTGGGGTAGTGTAGCGGCAATTGCCGCGTTGATCCCCGGCGTTGGTACGGCTCTTGTCATTTTTCCGGCAACTCTTTTTCTTTTTTTTAGTGGAGATACTTTTTTTGCATTTGGACTTCTTGCCTGGGGTGTGTTGGCCGTTGGGCTTGTTGATAATTTCTTGGGACCGAAGCTTGTCGAACAAGGAATGAAGCTTCATCCGTTTCTTATTCTTCTTTCTATTTTAGGTGGTGTTGGTTTTTTTGGACCTATTGGATTTCTCCTTGGGCCACTCGTTTTGAGTCTGCTTTTTACTCTCCTTGAAATTTACACTCTTCTTAACGAGGATTACGAAAGATGATGTATATGTTGAGGTAAAACTCTTACTTCTTCAGTAATCGTAATTCACTTAAGCTGATGACGTTTTTCACCGTATCGTAGTATTCAACTCTGAATTGCCGACCGACGATTTCTATAACTTTTGCATTATAGAGAGGTTCTCCTTTCCATTGGGCGATTATATTTGTTCCAACTTTTATATCGTCATACGAAGGCACTGTGTCTTTCATGATGCTGTCGCTTGTGAGACATTGCTGAGCTCCTCTATCATAAGTGACGTTGTAGCCTCCTGCGCAAGTTCCGTCGATTTTTCCGCTGTACCATATGTTCTTTTCTCGTTCAGCAAAAACTCTTGTTCCATTCGAGAAGGTGCTGAAGTAGTTTATAACGCCCACCATGATCATTAGTCCAACGATAACTAAGACAGCTTTCTTCGCTAATTTCTTGTACTGCATTGTATTTTGCATGAGTTGAGGTGGGTTAGGTTTGTTTGAGGATTAAACTTCTCTATCATTATAATAGGTAGCTACCCCTAAGTCTAATTCTCGTTTGACTTACGCGGGCTTTTTCTATAGCTTATTGCTTGCTTGGAAGCTGCATGATATGGGTGATTAGCTCAGGTGGTTAGAGCGCAGTCCTGATAAGACTGAGGTCCGTGGTTCAAGTCCACGATCACCCACCAT
>CAYHGS010000050.1:0-6057 GCA_964356305.1 uncultured Candidatus Peribacteria bacterium | reverse complement strand
GAAAGAAATCTAACACTAACAAAAACCAACGTCAAATAAATGCGATTTTCTAGGAGCTAAATACCTCCCTACACCACCTTTGCGATACATTCGATCTCGAGAGGTGATCCTTTTGGTAATGCCACAACCTGTACCGTCGAACGGGCAGGCTTGTGCTCAACGAAATAGCGACTATAGATCTCATTAAACTCAGCGAATTGATTCAGGTCAACCATGAAAACCGTTACCTTCAAAACATTTCCAAATGATGAGCCCGCTTCTTCAACAACTGCTTTTAAATTTTCCAAAATCTGAACTACTTTCTCTTCAAACGTACCCTCAACCATCGTGCCATCAAGTTTCATGGGGAGCTGACCTGAACAGAAGAGTAAACCACGTGAACGAACGGCCTGAGAATAGGGACCAATAGCTTTTGGGGCTTTGTCAGTAGAAACAGCGCGCATAAAGAATAATAAAAAAATATTACGGTTCCAGAATTGTATCAGCACGAGGACCATCATCCCGATTCATATTGGTATTCGTATTGGCCGACCAACGTTTGATCTTGTCCTCAACCACCGCTCGCGGCTGACTGAAGCGCTCTCGCGAGATACGAACAATCTTTTCCCGACGCCCCTTCTCGGGATCAATTTCAATGGGCGGAATGGTATTGAGTGAAAATGTCTTCGAAGGCATACCGTCGATCAAAAGCTTCGAATACGCGGTATACTTACTCAACGATACGAGATCAGGAGGCAACACTTCTTCACTAAACTGTGAAGAAATAACTTCCGCATCATCAAATCCGACCTGGAACGATACGGTACTGCCTACGTTACCAAACACCGCATCGCGCACCTCATCGGGCATTTGAGCGATATATTGGTTGGCCATAGTGAGGTTCAATCGGTACTTACGCGCCTCAGACAAAATCGTTGCAAACGAATCCGTAGCAAAGTTTTGGAACTCATCCACGTAGAGGTAGAAGTCGTTACGATCTTTCTCGGGAATATTGGCACGGCTCATAGCGTCGAGTTGGAACTTGGTAATAATCATCGAACCAAGAAGCGCGGAATTATCCTCACCAATCTTACCCTTCGACAAATTCACGATAACAATACGGTGATGGTCCATAGCGTATCGAAGATCAATTTCACTCTTTGGCTGACCAACGATATTACGCATGATAGAGCTCGAAAGAAACTGACCAACTTTATTCAATACCGGGGAAATGGCTTCCATGCGCTGTTTTTCACCATATTTCTCGAACTCATTCAACCAGAACCCCTTTACGATAGGATCCTCAACCTTTCTGATTACCTTCTGACGGAAGTCTTCATCCTGCAACATACGAGTGATACCAAGCATCGTCGCACTCGGATACTCCAGCAATGCCAAAATAGTATTTCGCAAAATATGCTCCAAACGTGGACCCCAACTCTCGGCATATAACTTCTTGAAGATTCCCACCAACCCGGAACAAACAATAGAGTTAAGCGCAGGATCGATATTATCAAGCATGTTAAATGCCACCGGAAAATCCCTATCAGAAGGATCAATAACGATCACATCATTTGTACGATGCGCCGGGATAAAATCCAAAACGCGATCAGCCGTATCTCCGTGCGGATCGATCAGGCCAACACCCTTACCGGACATAACATCTGAATAAATCATATTTTCCAGTAAAGTGGACTTTCCCATACCTGTCTTTCCAATGATATAGACGTGCCTTCGACGATCAAGCGTGTGAATACCGAACTCATGGTGCATACCACGGAAGTCGGTCTTCCCGAGCATCGTCAAATCACCCACATCGGTGTTAGAAGGCTTCGGCAGGTCCGAAGGTGGTTCCATTTTTTTCGATCGAACCCATGAAATCAACGGCGTCTGAACGAGTTGATTTGGCAGATGCCAAACGGTAGCCAACTCTTCGCTGTTCATCATGACCGGATCCTCCATCCAACGCATGCGATACCGCTCAACAATAGACGTATCCATAATGTACTCTCTATCACAGAATCCATTCAAAAATGGTAAATTAAATTGTTTGAAGGAGCCAACAATCTCCCTAAGCTTCGACATCGTTGCATCATCTTTTTTATTTTTTGGAAGGTATACAACGCGAACGTTCACTTCATACAGAAGCTTAGCAATCTTATCCATTCTTCCAGACTCAGCCGTTTCCTTTTCATGCATCTTCGAAGTTCCTTCATCCAAAACTTCACCTTCAGCACCATCTAATGCGAAAATATTTTTTCCTACTCCGGTAAACAAAATTCGGAGATAGAGGTAGGCATAATACGGGAAAAAGATAATTCGGAGATAGAGCTTTCTCGTACAGATAATATTCGCATAAATATCCTGAATTTTCTCGATATTGGCAAAAACCCCCTGATTCATCATCCAGGCAGTTCGAGTATACCAAAGTCTCCATGAGTCATTGAGTGGCTTCAAAATAATCTGTAACCATACCTGTTCCGAAGGATCATTTAATTTTGCTAATGCGGAGGTAATACCAGCCATTGGGTCTATATAGACCTTGTTTACGCGATCCTCAAACTGAGGATATCTCTTAATAGGATCAAAATCCGGACCGGTAAGTTCAAGCTCAACTCCAACAGCATTTTTAAAGAGGTCGGCATTCATACCACCCCGTGACGAACGTGCTATTCTTTCATCAGCATAATCCTGAACCATCTCGATCTCCACATCGGGATACTGGGCATACACCTGTCCCTCAACAAGAGTTCTTAGTTTCTTGGGACAGGTCACATAGAAGGTAATACTGTTGTTCACGTTGGCAATCTCCAAACTTATTTGATCAGGAGAAATTCCAAAAAGTCTATCCCAAAACCCAAGCTGCTGATAGATGCCGTGAAACGTCGTAATAATCTGCTCAGCGGCAATTGGCCCAAGCTCGCTATCCTTCGGAACTCGAACAGACAACACCACGAAACGAACACGTCTTCGTACTCTATACTGCTGAAAACGCATAAACCAATGAAAAAAGAGAACAACAAAAATAAAGAGCGCATAGACGCCTATTATCCCGCCGACAATAAGTAACAATAAAGATGACATACGGAGTGCATTATACCCTGTCTAGATAAGACTGCAAAATAAGCATTGCGGCTATACTATCACGTTGTGCTTTCTTTTCTTTGTAATCGTACCCATACGAATCCAAAAGGGCTTCCGCCTGAGCGGTAGTATACTTCTCATCTTCGAAGAAAACGGGAACGGAAACTGCGGCCTCCAGCCGCGTGCCAAAAGCTCTCATTTTTTCGGTCTGATTTGTCTCAATATGCCGGTCGTCATAAGGATATCCAAGTACGATTGCGGTAACACCCTCCTCGATAATTAATTTCTTGAGTTGCGCAAAAACAAACTCCTCCCCCTTGTGCTCAAGGAGCGGACGAGGAAAGACCATAGTACGATTCATATCCGTAATCGCCAAACCTATTCGGCGTAAGCCATAATCAAGAGCGAGAATCTTTCCAGAGTCTACCATTTACTTTTTTGAAGCGGCTACCTCTACGGCAATGTGTGACTTAACCTCATCAGAAAGCTGTACGGGTACCATAGTCCTACCAATCGTCTTGATGTTCTCATGAGAAAGGAGGGAACCTTCTGAAAGCTTAATTTTAAGCTGCTCCTCAACGGCCTTCAAAACGTCAGCCATAGTAATAGAAGCGTAGAGTTTACCTTTTGGAGTAGCCTTGCCGGAAACAGTCACCGTAGCTTCAGAAAGCTTCTTGGCAATCTCGGCAGCATTCTTTCGAACCTGCTCCATAGTAGCAGTTGCCCGACCCTTACGATCTTCAGCCTGAGCCACACGACCCGGAGTAGCAACAACAGCCAATGTACGCGGATAAAGGAAATTTCGGAAATAACCATCGGCGACCGTCTTGATCTCGCCACGACGACCTAGCTTTGATACTGCTTTGAGTAATACTACTTTCATAAGACAATGGTTATTTTATTACAGTCCCCTATGGGGGCGTATTGATTGAATATGCGCGCTGGATTCTATCCAATAAGGCTCAGCTTGTAAAGCGGAAATTAGAGACTATTTTCCACTCGTCCAACTTTGTATATTATAAAATCTATCCGAAGAGAAAGATGCCTTCGTAAGATTTACACCCTTAAATTTACCATCCGTCGCATAAATATAGACTGGACGGAAAAGGAAAAGAGCAGGAATATCATCCTTAACCAGCTTTGCAAGTTGATTAAGACGTGTGGACTTACGTTCATCATCAAGGTATCGTCTAACATTTTCTATGAGAGAATCCACACTAAAATTCTTGTAGTTTGAGAGATTCGAACCATCTCCTGTGGCCTGAGAAGAGTGCCAAAAGAAGTAGGTATCAAGATCGTATCCCATACTCTCCCCTGCCAGCAAAACATCATAATCTCGCTTCTGGAGAAAATCAGTACGAGCATCCGAAGAGACCGGATAAAGCTCTACTTGAATGCCAATTGCCTCCCATGAGTTTTTGAGGAATGCAGCAATAGCAGCGTCCTCGCTATCACTTTTCGCCTTATCCCCTTTCTCAAAATACGCCAATCGAATAATCATTGGATTTCCTTTCTTTGTCTTACGAAAACCATTCTTCTCGCCATCAGCATAACGATAACCGGCATCATAAAGCGCTCCCTTTGCCTCATCGATATCACTTTTATAAACCCAATCACCCTGCTTCAACTCCATAAATGGTGTATCAACAGGCATTTTACCCGGAATAGCGGTCATCAGTTCATCCTTATCGACTGATTTTAACATCGCAAGGCGAATAGCTTTCACTCCCACAATGAGGCTATCCATATTGAAGAAGGCTGCCTTGTACTGCGGAAGCAGATATTGTACAGGAGTAAATGTACTACCTTGCAGCTTAGCCAAATGTTCACCTCCCAATTTTGGCATGGCATCAAGATCGTCCTTCGCGTCAAGCATCCTGTCGACGGTAGAGAAAGTCCTATAGACAACGGTGGATATCTTTGGGAGCCCACCATAGTATTCCTGGAAGCGTTTGAGAACAATTCTTCCATCACCTCGACTGTTGAGCGTATAGGGCGCATCAATTTCGTAAGGACCACTGCCTACAGGCTTCTTATTAACATCACTGGTGAGTAAATCGGTAACAGCAATATCCTTATATATTTTTATCGGAAGAATACCGACACTTAAATTTGTAAGAAAAAATGAATTTGGCTGCGTAAGTCGAAATTCAATAGTTTTAGCATTTTTTTTGGTGATCCCAACCCCGAGAAAATTTGCCGTCAAAAGTGCATTAGAAAAATCAGGAGACTGAATAACATCATGATACGTATAATACACATCATCAGCCGTAACAGGATCTCCATTATGGAAAAAAGCATTATCACGAAGAGTAAAAGTGTAGACCATCTCATCGGTACTAATAGCAACCTTGGCAAGGTCCTCCGTCATTTTTCCTTTCTCGCTGTCATATTTCATGAGTCCGGAAAATAGAAGACTCGTGACATCACGATCCAAATCGCTATAGTCACTATAAAGAGGATTCAATACCATTATTTTGCCAACTGTTCCTTCTACGTATGTATCTTTTGAAATAATCGTACTGGAAGCAAAAAAACCACCCCACACACTAAAAACAAGCACGAGGGAGAGGCATATACTAATGACCTTTTCTGTAAGAGAATAGAAACGAATGGTGCGAAAAAAATCCCTGATCAAGGCTTGTAAGGTGAGGAAATAAAACCTTTGAAACGAATTATTTTACAAAAAGGAAAGCGATTGAGCAGCCAACAAAAAGAATCGCAAGTACTACGGTTGCAATAGCGATAACCTTCTCCGCTCCTCGCTTGCTATGGTAAACATGACCAATACCTCCAAAAGTCATACTGAGGCCTGTTCCGCGTTCCTGCGTAAGGATAAGAAGAATAAGAAGAATGGAAACAATGATTTGAAAGATGCTGAGAAATGTATACATAGAAGAAATAAGGAAAAAAATTGAGTAGAAAATAATATAGTTTTAGGCGACTTATTTCCGGAAAATAACGTTCAAAATCCAGTTCAATAATCCAAAAAGA
>CAYHGS010000049.1:3261-6121 GCA_964356305.1 uncultured Candidatus Peribacteria bacterium | reverse complement strand
CTGAAAGTAATCGCATTTTTACCATCTTGAGGTATCCATTCGCTACTTTCAAAAATCGTAACACTCTATGGTTATATCATCATCCATAGTGCCCTCTCCCCTATAAACAGCAATTGTGTCATCCAAGACACGATGTGCTATAGATTTTCTGACCCCCTGACATGCGAGCAGATCATCCCTGACCTCTGACCTAAAACCATCTAAAGAATGAGTGGCTTTTATGCTTAAAGCTTTCCCGGAAATTAACTCTTGGTACATTGATATAGTGCCAAAACTACCTTGTCCAACATAGAAGTCGACCATTTTTGCAGGAAATGCAACCTGCGTACACTTCTCACCAATTTCACTCCTTAAAACTCGTATCTTAGTCCCCTGTTTCATACCCTCGAATTTCACGTTATTTTTTATTTCCACATCAGACATCTCTGCCAGTTTCGCAGCTTTTCTCAATACTGTTTTGCAATTTTCTTTATTAGCCTCTCTCATTATGTAAAAATAAATTTGTGCGTTTTATTCGTAGAAATCTCGGCTTCTCATAATAAATAGATGTAAGATTCGTATTGTGCATAAAAATCTATCTCTTGTCAATGATGCATACAAAAAACAAAGCTAATTTAGCTTTGAATTATATTGGTGCTCCGCCGTAGAGAATGTTGGAACATTTGCTCATGCTCCTGTCTTCACATATAACCAAAGCTGAATTACGGAGAATGAAGCTGAATAATATTTAGAGCTTACGTTTGAGGGGCTGTTCATGTATAATGGATTTACAAAGACCTGTTTTCCGAACTGTCACCGGATGGTGGCGTGGTTGGGACAACCAACATAGGAAACGTGGTCGGGAGTAGTCCGCTTAGGCGGGCTATTTTTTGTTGTTATTTAAAATCCCACTCATCTTCGATATTTTTCTTGATGATGTCCCTATAATGCTTACCGTCATTTTTCTCAGGATTTCGTGCTCTATGAATACTTCCTGCAATCATATCAGCAAGCTGAATAAGCACGCTTTCTTTTGAGTCCGCCAATTTGCAACTTTTTATTATCTTTTTCTCTTCGGAATTTAGCTGCCTGCGTAAGTAGCCGAGGAAGTTTTTGCGAAAGGTGCGATCTCCACTACCGTCGATTTTTATTTTTGCATTTTCAATCGTGCCACCATTGCATTTTAAGACCATCTTTATAGCATAACTATAGAATGAGTTTTTATTTCCCTGTAGCTCTTTGCTTCGAATCACTGACTTATCGATTACGATTGATCTTACTCGAAATTTGAAACTGCTAACTTTTTGGAGAAATTTTTCACGCACATCTTTTCTGGATTTATAAAATTTGAATTCAATATTTTCTGAAAATCTTAATTCGCGTCTCAACTCTTTTATAGCGACTGCAGTCTTCTCGGCCTCAAGCTCATCGTCGAATATTATGAGTGAGATTATGAAAAATCTACTCGAGCCTTGATCGAATTTGAAGCCTGCATCACCAGAATCGTCGATAAAAATAAGCATAGGCTCGTATTATATCAGAACTATTTCAAAATCCTCCATTCGTAAAAGTTCGATTCTACGATGGAGTGGATATATTTTTAGCTTTAAATTCACTGGTGCCGAAGGTCAGAATCGAACTGACAACGCCTGCCTCTTCAGGGCAGCGCTCTACCACTGAGCTACTTCGGCATATGGTACTTTTTTGAATCTGCGCTGCAAGAGTATAGCAGATTTTTCCTACGGTTCAACGAAGATTTTAGCTTTCGCTGCCGTAAAGAGTTTGCACATGTAAGATGCTTGCTATTTTATGTTTTTTATGTTATAATATCCTCATAAACAAAATATTGTTTATCCTCTTTTATCCTTTAACAAAAATAAAAATGAGGAAACCACACAAGGGACATCAAAACTCCCTTACAGCTAGTATCGCAGCAGGTGTCGCACTTTTAGCGCTCGTACTTTCGCCGGTTAGTGCAGCATATCTTTTTCAGGCCAGTGTAATCGGACAGGCTTTCGGTAAACCACCGATGGGTAATCAAACGGGCGGCGGTTCTATGGGGGGTCAGATGGGAGGCCAACCAGGATTTGGCGGTTCTATGGGGGGTCAGATGGGAGGTTCGAATTTAAAAAATGAAATCACCAGGGGTGAGAAGGCGATCAAACTATTCGCGGCCGTTACTTACGATCCTACGAGTTGTCAGCTGGTCAGCGACTTGTCTGCTCGATACGATACGGCTCGTAGCGAGTTAGCCGATGTGGCGGACTCCCTAGATCTCCTCGACCCCGAGACGGATCGCAGCGAAATCAAAGATCTTAAGGCTCAGCTGGTCACACTCAAAAAAGATTTGAATACCGCCAAAAGAGATAAATCCAGAGCGGCCTCTGCTTGCAAAAAAGAATTGAAGAAAATAGAAAAAGCTCAAAGAGCTCTCGGTGGACTTCCTCTTGATGAAATTGATGGAGCAATGGAACTTATGGCGGATATGCAGGCATGTTCTGCACTAATCCGTCCTCAACCAATGGGTGGCTTTGGTGGTTCACAAATGAATCCTCCAATGAATGGCGGTATGGATGATAGAGAGTCCGATCAGCTAGAAGGTGACTGTTCAAATGTCGCTACCAGCCTCAGAACAGCTACTGGCAATCTTTCCACATTCGTTCAGGATCAGAAGGATTCGCTTGCCGAAGAAGAAGATATGAAAAATCAGTTCAACGCCGAGCAGCAGGATACGGAAACAACTTCTATGCCTGAAAACCAGCCATCACTGAATGCCGCTCCTCAGGCCAAGGCTGGTATCACTAATCCACAGACTCGTACGGGCATCACAAACCCACAGACTCGTACCGGATCTGCTAATAAGATGCAACAGCGTCCACCA
>CAYHGS010000049.1:0-3161 GCA_964356305.1 uncultured Candidatus Peribacteria bacterium | reverse complement strand
ATGGATCAACAGCGTCCACCAATGGATCAACAGCGTCCACCAATGGATCAACAGCGTCCACCAATGGATCAACAGCAACAGCCAGTGAATCAACCACAGTAGCCCATAGTTTTTGTATATTTTCCTGTATGATTCATGCCCCCGCTCTCGTACGAGAGCGGGGGCATCTTTTTTTCATATTATTTATTTCTAAGCTCTACGATATTAACTATAATCGCAGTCTCATCACCTCATCCGCTTGCGCAAAACCTGCCATTTCAGCAGCCTTCCTTGATATTGCCACACGTGATCCGATAATATCTCCCTCGACTATCGTGGCCCTGAAATTTCTTAATCCCTCAAATCCTTCACCTAGTGGCCTAAATAATAACATCTTAATTCTTCCCTCAACTTTATCCCGAATTTGCAATGGTGTTGGCCCCTCGCCAGTCGGGCCAAGTTCTGCGCGCGCAGAATAATTTGGACCACCATTAATGGGAAATATACCTATAATTCTGAATGCTTCTCCATATATTTTCAAAAGATTTGCACGAGCCGCTTCGGTGGGACCGTTTACATTTTGCGTGATGCGACGAACTTCTGGGGAAATTTTTTCCGCAGGAATAGTTTCCGGGAAAAATCTGTCCACCATTGCGTTTCTGTCGCCGTCGCTCATGGTATTTCCAATCACGGCGGATAGTGTCGTTGTATCCTCGATGTTAATTCCTGTTTTCTCCTTGCAATAAGACATTACTTGCCCTAGCGTTCCATTTTCTTGTAACAATTTCACTATCAAATCGTCCCAAAAAATGTTCTCTTTTGTATCCTTATTGTTGAGCGGGGGAAGAAAATCCGAAAGGACGTACTCTACCCCAAAGAGTGCTCTGTATTTTTTTGCCATCAGCGCACGTGCCGCCGTAAGCCCCTTTCCTACACCCCTACTCTGCGCCTCTTTCGCCACACTCGCTCCTCCAAATTCCAGCGTTGGATCCGTATATCGGAAACGAGTAAATGAGCCATCCGGATTTGTTCTCCACAGTGTTGGAAATTCTCCATCTGATCCCATTTTAACTATTGCGGCGCCCCCTATTATTCTCCTCTCGCCATTTCCCCACAGCTCCTCAGCCACCACATTCACCTGCGTTGGCGTTCCGTGGCCGCTAATACTGGATTGGGAGGCGGCAACAATCTTCCTTACCGCGTCCAGGTTTGTGGGCGCATGCGGACTATTCAGAGACCTGTTAGACTCCGCCATGCCCTGCGCGTCGTCTTCCTGAGCCGGACGAATCGAAATGATTGATAATGTCATGCGTATAACCTATCTATATTAGTGCTCTCCTTCAATACCGATTTATGTCAATTTGTTTACATATCATATGTATGTTTTATATTTCTGCCATTTTTGTTTATATTTAAAAAAGCCCACATATAAGCACTTTGGAGCTCCTTAATCCGCGATGTTCGGACTGCTATCCATTCGGCAGAAGAATTCTTACCAGATTATCAACATTACACACTCCCCTTGGAAATTTCCCAAATTCTCTTCGAGGCATGGAGAAGCTCTTCCGGAGCATGTGCTAATCTGTGATGCGTTCCTGTCCATCTAAAATATGAGGCCCAGGCAGGCACCATTAAACCAGCATTTGAAATCAATTGTCCGCCACTCTCGTCAATAGATCCTGCGATAGATGCTGGTATTCCTGCGTTAAAAGCAGCAAATGTGCACATTGGACATGGCTCTCGGGTTGTATAGATTCTTGCACCACCTGCATCTCGAGCTATCAATGGAATATTTTCATGATAGTCCCGGATTGTATCTATTTCTGCATGATTCACAAAATAAAGAGGATCTTGAAGATCTGCCATTTTATTATGCCCTCGTCCATGAATAGCATCATTTTGCACTACCACTGCCCCAACTCCACGATGACCCTCGAGTGTGGCAATACATGCCTCCTTAATCGCTTCTCGTAAGAAATAAGCCTCTCCTTTTAGCTCACCCAAGGCATCAACATCCTGCCGAAGCTTTTCGACTGATGGACTCACTCGCTCTCTATGTTTCCAATTTCTCATTTTTTAACTAAGTAATATTTTCGAGTTTTATATTCTAAAACAAAATATTGTATTTGTAAATACTTCGGTTTTCAAAGCTAAATCAGCCTTGAATAAAGCCTGGAGCTCCTTACTCCACTCCACGACGTTCGGACTAGAATGCTACTTAAACCGCTTTAATTTCCCAAAATAGAGGGCACTCTGAAGCCAGTCGAGTTTTGCTTTTGTGCTCAAGCGTTTGCCGCGCATAAGCGACTCTTGATCGATCACCGTGGCTGACGTTTTTTTTATGGCTGTTTTTTTCATGATGTTTTGAGTTTAACGAGTGCCTTGAGATCAATCAAGTCCTGGGCACGATTTGCCTTACGCTTCATGCGAATCAGCTGATCAATCGAGACGAGCGGGATTGAAACGCCCTCTACTTTTTTCGTTATTTTCCCCATTTTCATTTTTTCAAATTTCAATGACTCTTCGATAACAATATCGACCTGTAATGGGTTTTCGTATGGAGGATTAAACGTGAACGCTTTCATATTCTTCTCCTTAAGCCACTTTTTTACTTGGGCATGATCTTTGAGCGACATAATTGAAACCGGCAAGCGCTCGCTATATTTCAGCTCTTTCATGACTGTATTCATCTTTTCTAAATTTTTTTCATCCAAAAGAAGGAGCAAATCAAGGTCACCTGTAAAACGCAGGAATCCATGAAGATTAACGGCCACGCCGCCGACCACCATGTAGTCCACCTTGTGCTTATTGAGGGCTTTAAAAACTTGCTCAAAAATATTCATAGCTGAACCATAGCATAAAACATGGCTTCAATATAGAGATGAAGCTTGGAGCAGGTAACGGGAGTCGGACCCGTATCTCGTCCTTGGCAAGGACGCATAATAGCCGCTATACTATACCTGCATGGTTGGCTTATGTGAGCTGATTTTCAATGTAAACAGGGGGAACACGGGGTCAATGCCTTCGCTATGCTTCGGCATACTATCTCCTAAACGGCGGTCTTCCGGTAAATCCGCCTCGTGCTGGTGGACGTTTTTCGAGTTTGAGGTCTTCAAAGCCTGGGAGGGTCGCTTTGTGTGAGAGATTATATCTACCTTGGTCGTCGATTTCCATCAATTTTA
>CAYHGS010000048.1:4160-6518 GCA_964356305.1 uncultured Candidatus Peribacteria bacterium | reverse complement strand
TCACCTTCGTAGAAATACACCTTAGGTCGACCAGAAGCACGATAATGCACATTGAGCTCGGGAAGCATCGCGGACGCTTCCTGCGCCAAATGAGAGAACTTTTCACTTTGCTCTTTCAGATACGCCACGATCTTCTCCGGCGGCAACGCCTCGTAATACCGACTCGACTTTTTCTTCTGACTAATCACAAGTCCCTTCTCGAGCAAAATTTCTAAAATATCATAGGTCGTCGTTCTATTCACTACAGCCTTCTTAGCAATCGTCGAAACCGGCGAACTCACCCCGAGCCCCATGAGGGCCATATAGACCGCCGCCTCCTTCGAACTTAATCCTAATTTGAGAAGTTGTGCCATCATATGAGTGAGAGTAAATTGTGTGGAAATATTTCGTCAGAATTAATAATACATCTAATTCATAGCCAATGTAAAGCTAAAATATAGACTTGCTACTGTCAGAAAGATTCAACAATAATTGACACTGTACGGAATATATGTTTAATTGTTTCCGTAAACAGATGACATCAATCATCCTCAACTATGCGTATCACTATTGAATCACCACCGGAGACAGAAGAAAATCGTGACGAGCTGCATGGCATCCAGGATCTTATCCGTGAATTAATAGATGAACGAATATGGCATATAGACCTTTCAAAATGGGAGAGAGGAATGTTACATATTGATGTAGAACCAGATGATACAGACTGGAGAATAATTCGTACTACCGTTAAGATTACAAGAAGTCTTGAATTCCGCATATTAAATACATAACAACGTTGATTAACGTAAAACATTATCTTAAACCCATGACTAAAACCTGCACCACCTGCCAACAAGCATTTGAATTCACTTCCGAGGAACTAACTTTTCTCTTCAAAATCAGACCAACCTATGGCACGGAAACATTTGAAATTCCGCAGCCGTCCAACTGTCCATCATGCCGACTCGCCAATCGTACGGCCTACCGCAACGAGCAATATATGTATCGCAATACATCTGCAATTACGGGAAAACCGCTCATCGCCCTCTACTCAAAAGATTACAAAATTGTCACGCACGAAGAATGGTGGAACGAGAACTGGGACGGGCTCACCTATGGAAAAGATTACGACTTCAATAGACCATTTTTTGATCAGTTTCATGAACTCTGCCTGAAAATTCCCCACGTAAATCTCATTCAGCTCAACAACGAAAACTGCCCCTATACAACCGGAACGGCATTCTGCAAAAACTGTCACCTCATCAACTGTTCGGAAAATTGCGAGGACTGTTATTATGGAAAATTAATTCAATCGTCTCGAGATATCATGGATTCGGATTATGTGTACGATAGTGAACTCCTCTACGAATGTTTCAACGTCAAAAACTGCAACAACTGTATGTACACATCCTACAGCCAAAATTCCTTCGATTGCGCCTTCAGTGAAAATCTCAAAGGCTGCAAAAACTGCTTCCTCTGCACTAACCTCAATAACAAAGAATATCACTTCATGAACGAACCGGTGAGCAAGGAAATATATCAAGAAAAAATAAAAGAATTCTTCGGATCTCACGACGCCATTCAAAAAGCCAAAGAAATTCTCAATACCCTCCGAGAAAAGCGCATTCACAAGTACTCAAACATCATGAACAGCGAAAACTCCACCGGCGATTTTCTCTCTAACTGCCGCAACTGTACCGAATGTTATGACGTCAATGACAGCGAAGACTGCAAATACGTAAATGTAGGAGTAAATGTAAAAGACATCTACGACTGCAGTAATATGTACCTCAAGCCGGAGTTAAATTATCAAGTTCTTGGGACCATCGAGACCTACAATGTTATATTTTCTCTCTACGTTTTTCACAGTCAAAATGTCGCCTACAGCGAGTTTTGCTTCAACTCATCAAATCTCTTTGGTTGCAGCGGTCTGAGGAAAAAGCACTACTGCATCTTCAATAAGCAGTATACGAAAGAAGAATACGAAATTCTCGTTCCTCAAATCATAAAACACATGCAACAGACGGGCGAGTGGGGCAAGTTCTTCCCCATGAACTACTCCCCTTTCGGCTATAACGAGACCGTCGCACAAGATTACCTTCCTCTCACAAAAGAGCAGGCACAAGCCAAAAACTACAATTGGAAAGACCCTGATCAAAAAGACTATCTACCACAATCCTACCAAACTCCCGACAGAATTGAAGATGCAACAAATGGTATTCTCAATGAAACACTCGCCTGTGCAAAGTGCAAAAAAAACTACAAAATCATTCTCAAAGAACTCGAAAGACTCCGCCAACTCAATCTCCCAATTCCTCACAACTGCCCAGACTGCCGCCATGCGCAGCGCATGCTTCTGCGAAATCCACCACATCTCTT
>CAYHGS010000048.1:0-4060 GCA_964356305.1 uncultured Candidatus Peribacteria bacterium | reverse complement strand
TTGAATAATTGTTGCTATTTTTCTGACATAATTCAAAAACTTGAAAAAACAAAGCTAATACTCTACAATACGAGAGAAGCATTCATTTTATTAATCCCACTCCAATGGCAAAAGCATCTACCGGATCGGCTACATTCAAAAACGCATCATTTATTTATTTCTGGTTGGGACTTCTCACGGGTGCTTTGATTATTATCATGACGCTCATTATGCAATCAGCTCTTAGTGACGGACAGGCTTCAATATTTAGCGGCTACAAGGTACGAGGCATCACCAATCCACAGACGATGAATGGCATCACAAACCCACAAACAAGAACCAGTATCACCAATCCTCAGACAATGAATGGTATTACAAACCCACAAACGATGAATGGCATTACCAATCCTCAGACGATGGGACAATAAGTTCAAATCCCTCAAAGTTACAATACAAACTAAAAAGCGCCCGTAGAATCTACTACGGGCGCTTTTCAAATCATTTCAAATTCCTATAATCCCAAAAGATTAACCTGTGCGATAAAATCGCCCTTTAGGGAGCTATATCCATCATCGAATTTCATGGTTCCACAAGCATACTTACTATCAAGATGAGTGATTGCAAGCGCGCCAGTCTTATCAAAAACTGCCCCGGCTAGATTCTTCGAGCTCACATTAACCTCGACAACCTTTATCTTGGCATCAGCCGCTCCTGAATAATTTCCTGCACCTGCTACCTTCGTCACGGAATCCGTTACTTTCACGACAATGAGCGCATCACTATCGGTATAGGTATGATCAGCATAAATATTGTCCTTAGGGACATCGTAGTTACTAAAAACCAACTGAGCCGTTTCCGGAGTAGTCTTCCAAACGTTGAACCAGTTACTTACAGAAGTGAATGTAGTTTCCTTAAGGTCAGAAGTTTTTGCCGTAAGCTTCGTGGACTTTGGGCAGCCTTCCGGCGCATCTGCAAACGTAACAACCTCGGTAGAAACAGGAGCGACTTTAGTGGCTGCTGGAGTCGCCGTTTGACCGGAACAAGCAGAAAGTGATACCGCCGCGAGTATCAAGGGAACAAAAAACTTTTTGTTCATAAAAAATAAAAATAAAGAAATAAAAGTACACTAAAAGCATACTTGTTTCACCTAAAGTGTGCAAATGATGGAAATTTATTACGCGAAACTATACTGAATCAGATCGCGCGCCTCCAAGAGATCCATTGCCGCCTCTACAGTGATTGCCTTATCCTTCACGGCCTGATCGTAAGCAGATGAACGCACCTTTGTCGGAGTACGACGCTCCTCAGTAAGAGCATGCAAAGAATGAAGAAGATTGGCGCGCTTTTCATCACAATTTCCAAGTTTTTCAAGAAGCTCCTTGAAAGCATCTTGCACCTCCTGACTATCAAATCGAGTGCTTCCAATAGCCAAACGTGACAAACATGGGGCAATGTATAATGTCCAATATTCTCTCGAATTTCCACCCTTCTCAAGAGTCGTTATTTTTTTATAAACAGAGAGAAGTTCAGCAAACGCCTCTTGCATTCTTGGATCACCAAAATTCGAACCTTGGACAGCCAAACGTGACAAGCATGGAGCAATATACAGCGTCCAATATTCATACGTCTTATCACTCTTCTCAAGTGTCGTCATACTTCTATATTCAGAGAGAAGTTCAACGAACGCCTTTTGCATCTCTGGATCAGAAAAATATGTATTTCCAGCAACGGTTAATTGTGAAAATTGTGACAAGGATGAATCAATATTTTCCGTCCAATATCTGGAGACTTCACTGTTCTTCTCAAACGCCGTCATGCGATCAAAAAAAGTAGGAGCTGGCTTTCCATTTTTAAGTTTATATGTAGGATTCAAAACACGTTTCATCGCCTCTTCCAGGAGGAGAAGAACGTCAGGATCTAATGGCTTATTAAAGACGCTATGCGAATTCATCATCGTCGCGAGAATATCGAGAATATTCACCATGGCCGTATCAAAATTAGATGAGTGACTAATATCGGCAGTGATACGAGCGGCCTGTTCAGAATACTGCTGAGCCTTCTTGAGAATATATTGAAGTGAAGAAAATACATCCTGCTTACCAGGAGCCTCCCCCTGTTCACTACGACGTATAAGCGAAGCAATAGCCATGATCATCTCCTGGAACTCCCGATTGTCAGGATCTGCGAGAAAATGTTTAGCCATATTGCTAAGCATCGAGGTCGCTCCATCCGTGATATCCGCGAAACGCTCCGGATCACCATAACGATGAGCATCACTACGGGCATCCAAGAACTGCTCAAAAGATTCGTAATACTTTCCAAGCATACCTAATGTACGAGCAAAAGCCTGCTTGGCACGATAAACCTGTGTTCGATCCATAACCTGATCGGGAGCATCGGCAACCTGCGCCAAATAAGAGCGGAAGAGATCTTCGGCACGTATGAGATGTTGATGCATGGAACTCTGAGGATCACGAGAAGAGACGATACAAGATTCCTCATCATCATAAGCAAAAGCAACACCCTCTAGGCCCGGAATCTCCGCTCGATTAAAGCCCATGAGCCAACCATTCGCACCCAAGCGCGTAGCCTCAAGATGTAACCGTTGGAAACGGGGATCTTTTTCAGCTCCAGGAAATTCTCGAGAGAGATTACGACAACGCATCTCAAACTGTGATGCATACATTTCACAAGCCTGCGCATAACGCTGCTTCAAATACTCGGCCAACATCAAATAATATGATTCCTTAATATCAAAAAACATTCCCTCACGTAATCGAATATCATTTCTCGCATTGAATAATAAATTCTGACCATATCCACTTCCCCACTCTGCAAGCTTTTGTATACTTTCATCACGAAGCTTACGGGCAGTTCCCCTCATGAAATAAAACTGACACATAAGATCATAAAGGTGATCAATACGGGCAATAAGCAATGGATCGTGCTGTTCGGACGCATTCAAAAGAGCCAAATATTTTTTCTTGAGACTGTCTCCGATAGCAATGGCCATCTCGGCCCAGTCAGCACGTAATACTGTCATAGAATGAAGTATGGAGAGCTGCAATTCTTCATCATTCTCTATCGTAGCAAGAAGTGCAGGATTAGATTGAACAATAGATTTATAAATCTCCAACGTCGCGGCATGATCTCCTACTTTATAAGCCTCAGTCATAGCTCGAACAGCATATCCCTCAGCTAGTTTAGGCAAACTACCGGACGCAGAAGCATGCATAACGATAGCGCGCGGATTACATCGCTCAAGAATAGCGGCCATATGCGGATTTCCTCCACGTCCCGCCTTCATTTGCATATCAAACATAAAACGAGCAATAACCCGATGAGCCTCTTTATACAAAGAGTCATATGACGACCCTTCTTCAGTAAATACTTTTTTCAATCTCGCTCCAACGAGATCTTGAGAGAAAGAAAGCGTAGCCTCACCCTGATCACCAATTTGCTGAAGCTCAATAGTGCGCTGATTCGCTAATTGTGTATATGCATTCGCAAGTTCCGGCTTTTTCAAGACATTCGTCAAAAATTTCAAAAACAAATCCGCATCACATCCACCTGACTCACGGAAAGCAACTAAGTGCATAAGAACATCTCTATAATTCTCATTCTGTAATAATCGATCAACTTTCGTAACGACAATATTATCTGCTTCACCTGTTTCGGTCCACGACATGAAGCGATTATGGTCTACCGTAAGCCTTCCAGCCTTTGTAGAAATAACACCATCTTGATGCATACTACGAACCACCTCGGTCAAAACACCAGGATTACCTTGAGCTATTTTCGCAAGTCTTTTGAGATAATCCTTGCCGGAAGGAATATCAAACTCCGGAACATGAAGAAGGTCCGCAACAAAAGCAGAAAGCATCTTGGTAGGTTCACCGGTTTTATCCAAAAAAACGAGAGGTTTCAGGGAAATAGAATCAGAATGAACTGATTGCATAGCAGACAAAAGAGCCGGGCTCATCACCTCATCACCCGTACGAGTGAGATTGAGAACCGCCATATTTCCAAACGTAGCATGCTGCGCAAAAATCTTTGTCAAAAAAGCATTCGACTCGGTATC
>CAYHGS010000047.1:0-6536 GCA_964356305.1 uncultured Candidatus Peribacteria bacterium | reverse complement strand
TTGAGGGTTTTGTAGTAGTTGCGGCCCTCGGTGCGGATGAGGTTGAGTTGTTGCGGGGCGCGAGTGATGGAGATTTCATCTTCGAAGTCGAGGTCGTAAGTTTGCTGGCCGTCGATGGTGAGGCCAATTTTTGTCTGTTGTTCTTTGCGCTCGGTTTCAATTTTGATGTGAATGGTGCGTCTGTCGGGAATGATGATTGAGCGCATAGAGAGGAGCACGGGGCAGATAGGAGTTATGACAATGCCGTCAACTTTTGGATGGACGATAGGGCCGCCGGCAGAGAGGGAGTGACCGGTCGAGCCGGTAGGGGATGCGATGATCAGGCCGTCGGCCTTGAATAACGCCGCATCCAAATCATTTATTTTAATACTCATTTTAATCAAACGAGCAAATGAACCCTGATTAATCACCACGTCGTTTAGGGCTAGCAGATTGCAATTTTCGGTCATAACTGTTGTCGTACCTTTCCTCTTGAGTGAAATGGCAAGCATGGATCTCGTGTCTATTTTGAATTTCCCGGCACGGATGAGTTTGAGTTTTTCGTCGAAATCTTCGAGAGTTGCTTCAGTGAGGAAGCCGAGGCGACCGATATTGACACTGAGGACTGGGGGACTTTTTTTCGCGTCCAGAGCGCGTGCGGTACGTAATAAAGTGCCGTCGCCGCCGAGGCTAATTATTAATGATGATTTTTTACATATCTCTTCCTGAGAATATGTTTTTTCCATTTTGAGGGCGTTTCCTCCCCGCTCATCAATGAGCACCTTTGCGCCCAATTTTTCCATCTTTTTTATCACCAACTCCAAGCGACTCACATCCTTTCCGATGCTGTCCTTGCAGATAATTCCGACTGTTTTGAAGCTGATTTTACTCATGTTGTCTCTAGTATATACGCTTAAACATCTCCTGCAAGCTCGCGGCGGACTTTTCCCATGAAAATTTGCTCGACTGATGTAACCCTTTTTCCCGAAGACTGTCCGCTAATTTCGTATCGGATAGAATGGAATATATCGCCTTACTCATATCATTTGACGAAAGGGGATCTACCAATAACGCACTCTCTCCCACAACCTCCGGAAGTGAAGATGTGTTCGAGCAAACCACCGGACAGCCGCACTGCATGGCCTCTAATGGTGGAATGCCAAAACCTTCATAGAGCGATGGAAACACAAAACATGTCGCAGCATTGTAGTACAAAGGCAATTCTTTTTCCTCAACATATCCGAGAAATTTTATGCGATGTTCGAGGCCATTTTTTTTCACCTCATCAAAAATCTCTTCATACTGCCATCCTTTGCCGCCAATAATATAAAGGCTTACTTCTGCAGGAATCTGGCTCATGCATTTTATAAGCGTCTTCATATTTTTCCTCGGCTCCAGCGTTCCAACGGCGAGAATATATTTTTCCGGAAGGTTTTTTTCTTCTTTAAACTTTCGTATTTCCTGAAGGGGGAAAGGCCTGAAGGCCTTGCTAGCTGCACACGGAATTACCTCAATCTTTTCATCTTTTGTTTTGAATATTTTTATCAAATCCTTTTTCGTATTTTCCGAAACGGTCGTTACGTAAGCGCCCTTTTTAAGCGCGCGTGGAAGCGTCAATCGCTCTATGAATGTAGCCTTCATATTATGTCGCATGGGAAATAACCAGGCCACAAGGTCGTGAACGGTTATTACCACTTTTAGCCATTTAGGAGCGAGAGCAGGAACAATAAATGATGACGGTGCGAAGTAAATATCCGGACGTTCTTTTTTCACATCCTGTAAAACCTTCATATGCCAACGAAGTGCACTTGGCTGGAAAAATTTCATCTGCACATTTGGATATTTCTCAAAATCAGCAAAAGGCAGATCGGTATAGAGGATATAGGAGTTGTCCCTATTCAGCTCCAAAAGATGCTTTATCATTTGAAAAGCATACCACCCCTTTCCTGTGCGCTTGGATCTAACTGCTTCTCTGATATCTATAGCTATTTTCATGACTTGTATACTATAGCATGTTTTGCTATCTTTACAGCGTATATGGCACGAAGAAATATTATAGATCGGATCAAGGAACTACCCTCAGACCAGAAGATTGTCTTCTGGGGAGCGGCTGCGATGGCGTTAAGCGTCATCCTTCCATGGTATAGCGACATCGATGCCTTCAAGACCGGCGATACGTATTTTGGTATTACGGGGCCTTTGTATATGATTGGTATTTTATTTTTAGGTCTTTCCGGAATAGCCATTGCTACACTTTTTAATTATACCGTTCGAGAAAAGATTGAGATGATTTTTTCTAAATTGGCAACGTATTATATGATTGCCGGAGGATTCTGTGCGTTTCTTTTACTGCTCGCAAATTCAGTTTATTTCCATCCAAGATTTGGCGTGAATATTGCTATCAAGTCGGCGGGGATTGGCATGTGGATCGCACTTATTGGTGTCGGCATGATGATTTACGGTGGATATATTCTCCGAAAACGTCGTGAGCGATTTAGTGATATGGAGTCTCGTCTTGAACCACTTATCAAAATGCCGGAAAAAGATTATACGCCTGTCGCGAGGGAACATCAGGAAGTGAGGGGATATCAAGAGGTACGAGAGAGTCGTCGTGAGGTTCCGGAAGTCGTTGATACCGGTGCGCCAGTTGATCGTATGAAAACTATCGAAGATATTAGCGCAGAGCGAATGATTCGAAGACAAGATACATTACTTTAATATTTATGTTTAAAAGAGAACAGGTTACCGGTGTCGCTTTTTATTGCAAAGATTGCGAGAAAATTGTTGATGCGCGTCAATTCGGAAGGAAGTTTGTGTATGTATGTAATATCTGCAAAACAAAGAATGTTGCCTTTGGTACGGAGAAGAGCATACGTTCCTTTTTTCACTATGATGAAGTTGTTGGAGGCGCACCTGTGGCTCCTGCAGCCCCGAATCCGACTCCTGCCCCAGGGGAGAAAAAGTAGCTCCGTGTCAGGAAAATGTTAAGTTGGCGGTGTATAAGTAATATGTCAATGTGTGTTGGTTGACGGTGAGTATATGCTCACCCTATACTCACCTCACATTCGATATTTATTTCTTTATTTTTTATTTTATGGCAGAAAAGACTACGCAGAAAGTCATCCCGAAAGAAGGGAAAGAAGTTGCAGAACATTTACACCGAGGGATTGTCGCAAAGACAAACGGAAACGGGGTCAGTGCCTCCGCTACTCGCTCCGGCATGATGGATCCCGAGAAGCGAAAAGTTCTCGAGATGGCGCTCTCTCAAATTGAAAAAAGTTTCGGTAAAGGCGCGATCATGCGCATGGGTGAGTCCGCACGAATTGCTATCGAGACAATTCCAACCGGATCACTTTCGCTCGATGTAGCGCTCGGTGGTGGCGTACCAAAGGGACGTATTATCGAGATTTTTGGACCAGAAAGCGCAGGTAAGACGACACTCGCGCTCCATATTCTCTCGGAGATGCAGAAAACCGGTGGTCAAGCAGCGTTCATCGATGCAGAACATGCGCTCGATCCCGACTATGCACGGCGTATTGGTGTAGATGTAGATAACCTCCTCATCTCCCAGCCGGATAGCGGAGAACAGGCACTTGAGATCGTTCAGACACTCGTTGCCTCTAATGCTGTGGATATTATCGTTATCGACTCTGTCGCCGCCCTCACGCCACGTGCAGAGATCGAAGGTGAGATGGGAGATGCTCAGATGGGAGCGCAGGCACGTCTGATGAGTCAGGCCATGCGTAAACTTACGGCTCTCATTGGAAAGTCACGTACTACGGTCATCTTCCTCAATCAGCTCCGTATGAAGATTGGGGTTATGTTCGGCAATCCTGAGACGACACCTGGAGGAAATGCTTTGAAGTTTTACTCATCCGTACGACTTGAGATTCGTGCTGCAGGTAAGCTCGAAGAGGGAACCGGTGATGACAAGAAGTTCATCGGTATTCGCTCAAGAGTGAAGATCGTAAAGAACAAGGTTGCGCCTCCATTCAAGATCGCTGAGTTCGATATTCTGTACGCGACCGGTATTTCTTTCACGGGCGATGTGCTCGATCTGGCCACAAAATATGAGATCATCACGAAGTCCGGAGCCTTCTACTCTTACAATGAAGAGCGATTGGGTCAGGGACGTGAGAATGCCAAGGATTACCTCGAACAGCACCCAAAGATGCTTACTGAGCTCGACTTGAAGGTACGTGCGCTTATGAAACAGAATCTTCAGCCGGATGCCGTACCGACGGCGGCATTGGAGGCGGTAGAACAGGAATAATCAAATATGACGGGGTGTTCTGATTTGCCTAGATTACTAGAAACCTACAAACAGGACACTTCGCCCAGCTAGTGTCTGGCGGGTCAGAATAATCTCTTTTTCCCCAAACCTGAAGTAGCTTCGGGTAGTCGGATCATTTTTGGAAAAATATCTCGTGAAAGTAGATCGTTTCACCTTGAAATAATGGCTAGTCAACACGAAATTCCCTTGCTTTCCCCTCATGCCTTTGGTAATAATGCTCACGTAAAGGTTCGGGGGTAGTGAGTGAGGGCCCCCGAACTTTTTTTAAATCTATTCCCATGATGGGTAGTCAAGAAACATCCTCAAAAAATACTCTCTCAGATTCCAGTACCAATGGTCGCATCTCTTATGAAGCGATTCTTGGATTTGCCCTCCGCTCGCTCGGAAGGGTCAGACTTTCTGAAAAACAGCTTCGGAACAAGATCGTGGCCCGATTCACGAAGGGTGGCGAAATCGTTCAAGAAGATATCAATCGCGTGGTTGCTCGCATGATAGAGGAAAAATATATAGATGATCGCGAGCTGGCAGCGATATTTATTCGCGATACCATGGCGCGCCGTCCACATGGGAGACTGTGGATATCACAACAGCTCATTACAAAGGGCATTAGCCGTGACATCATCTCGGACGTACTCTTGGCGCACCAAGAGGAGAGCAGATCGAACGTAGCCGCAGGTGGTACCGATGGCGAGCTGGAGGCAGCTCGGGCTGCTGCAGAGAAGAAGTTACGTTTGTTGAGCGGAAAAAATCTGGAACCTCGTAAGCAATATGAAAAAATGTTTCGGTTTTTAGTCGGGAGGGGATTTGACACTTCGATGGTAATTAAGGTGCTGGATGAGGTGGTGGGGAGAAAGTAAATTTATTGACACTTCATAATCCACAGCAGTACGATAAAGGATACTTACCCGATCTCACTATTCAAACTATGATTACATCTCCAAAAATATCAGCCGTCATGAGAAAAAAATATCCTGGGAAAACTGTTATTTCATGGAATGGGAAAATACTTGGGGTTGGTGAAAATGCTGTAGTTGCTTTAAAAAAAGCCAAAAAAGTAATGGCAGATATTGAGAAAAAAGAGTTTTTAGTTAGTAGAATTTATGGTAAATACATCGCCGTTTGAGACACATTATCGGCACGGTAGACCAATGATCACCGCAAAGTTGCAGAAGGGAAATTTATCTGCGAAGTATTTTGAGTTTCTGATTGATACTGGTGCGGACTTCACCCTCATGTCCCAATATGATGCCTCGTTATTTGGAGTACAATATGACGATATCAATTCAGTGGAGATAAAAATTGAAGCCGCTAATCAAACTCTCCTTCATGCAAAAAAGGCAAAAGTAAATATAATATTAGGCACACATTCGCTTCTTGTTCCTATCCTCATTAGCCGTGAACAGGTAGAAATTCCCCTTTTAGGACGAAAAGGTATTTTTGATCAGTTTAAAATTACATTCGAAGAGAGGGAAGGGGTGGTTGTATTTGAGAGAAATGAATAATGCATTCCTAAAAAAGAAATCACCCATCGCTCTTGATCATTTAGCTTTGAATTGCTTCGCACGTTTACATTTTTCATAAGGAGTTAATTTGCAGATGCAGAACGTCCTAGGACGTCGAAAAATGCCGCTTTTTGGCATAGGGAAGCCATTTTATTTTTGACTGCATTGCTAGAAGGAGATTACCTTATCGCTTTCTTTTACCATTTCATACAGATCTTTCATTGTGGATATCGGGCACATTTCCGAACCATCCGATTCGCGAATTTTCAGGCATGTGCCGCAAGCTAAAATTTTTCCACCATTATCGATGAACGACCTTGCCTGCTCGTTAATATTAAATTTATCACTATTTAGTGCTTCGTATTCCACTCCTTTTGCCATCAAAAAAATCTTCGTTATATCTCCTTCTTTCAATGAAAAATTTCCAAATCGAAAGGCATTCCACACCACTTCGGCGTCGCTTGAATACATAACAATACCAAGTTTCATATTTTTTTGGTTATGAATATTTCAAATCTATACCATCGGCCTGTTGGGCTGCAAGTTTGATTTTTTCAGCTTTATATTGCCCCTCCTTGACCACATGGCATATTCTTGCTATATTACATCCGTACACAGGGTGAATTAGATTCATTCTGGGTTTTTTCCGTAGGTTGCGGGAGGACGAGTACGCTATTTTACATCTCCATTTAATCCAACACATTTATGCAGACACCATTTGCAGCGGCCATTGCGCAGCTGTGCGACGAGAAGGGTATTTC
>CAYHGS010000046.1:0-6595 GCA_964356305.1 uncultured Candidatus Peribacteria bacterium | reverse complement strand
CGTGCACCTCGTGAAGCCTTTGATTCGTAATGTGCGTATAAATCTGCGTAGTGGTGATAGAGGCGTGGCCGAGCATCTCCTGGACCGAGCGGATGTCTGCGCCGTTAATGAGGAGTTCGGTGGCGAAAGAATGACGGAGAATATGGGGTGTGACCTTCTTGATGATACCGGCGTGCAGTGCCGTCGTACGAACGATATTTTCGATAGAGACGGTTGTGAGACGGTGTTTTTCACTAAGCGTAATATCGTCAATCGATCCCGCTTTTCCGCGTCCATGATTAAGAAATACTGGCTCGAAGTTGTCGGTTCGTGCGGCAAAATATTCGCGGAGACGTTCGACAGCGCGAGTTGAAAGAAAAACAATGCGTGGTTTTCTTCCCTTTCCTCTGACCATAAATTCACGTCGATCTAGATCAACTTGTGCGCGATTGAGATTTGCGAGCTCGGAAACACGAAGACCGGTCGAGTATAGTGTCTCCATGATGGCGAGGTCGCGCAGGCCTTTGATATTCGACGTGTCGGGTTGTTCGAACATTCTCTCTAACTCCTCGCGAGTGAGATATTCGACCGTACGGGCAGGAATTTTTGAGAGTTCAATTTTTTCTGCCGAAAGGGATTCGACATCGTTTTTTGCCAGGTATTTGAGAAAAGCTCGCAGGGCAATTATGTGATAGTTCTGCGTTTTTATGCCGAGTGTACCGCCTTTTTCATCCGTGAGACGATTGAGATACAGCCGATATTTTTGGACAGAATCGAGTGTGATGTTTTTCGGCGAGATGTCTCCCGCCCATTTCTGAAAACGCGAAAGATAGTGATGATAATTTTGCAAAGTTCGCGGTGATTGATTTTTCCCCACCTCGCAGTGATCGAGGAAGTTTTGAATTAGAGCAGAGAGCGTGTGCGGTTTCATGTTTTTATTATAACACTTTTCAATCTCACTGTTGGATTTTTTCCTGCGACTGCGATAGACTTATATTACTATGAAAATTTCTCCTTCACGCCTGCTGATAGAAAATACTATTAAGAATGTGGTCGTATTGGCCCTTCTGCTATTTTCCTATGGCGAGGTCACATCCTATATAACTTCCCTCGCGACGGACGCGATTGGTTATCAGACTATTATCGTCCTCTCGTCGCTCCTGATCATGGCCTTTCTTTTTGCAAACTATACCTTCACTTTTAAGGATTCAAAATTAGATAAGCCCATTGCGCGCATGTTCGACTATTTCAATACGGGTATTATGATATATGGCTGCGGATTACTTCTTGAGATCTCCTATATCACTGTCAACGCCGAGCTTCATAGCACTTTCAGTATCATGGGCATATTAATGGTACTTTTTTATATCTCATTGGTACTTTTTGATTATTGGGATTTGGTACGGGCGTATTCAAAATAGAAGATAGATCATTTTGCCACATTATTCAGCTTTCATACTGGATTCTAGCTTTGATATTGGACATATATACATATATTATGTTATAATAGATCATTATAATACATAATAATATGCTTCACCTATCAGATCAATCAGCGGTTCGAGATGGGCTTGTGACGGTTGATCATTCTGTTGCAGGGGTACAGAAGGGAGGTGCAATTGATCCTTCAAGAATTGCCTATGCTATTATTAATCCTCATGGTCCTGGCGGAAATTTTGTTTTCCCCGATGCGGTTGCGCGATACTTGCCGCAAGATGCTGCACTTTTTCAGCGATATATTAACTCCGAAAATGACACGGGCGTGCATGCCTTAGTGCAGACATTTCTTGATAAGAATCCGGGAGGAGTCGCCCTCACCGTTGAGCCTTCGCGTGGTGTAGTCGATTTAAATCGTACAAATGCTCATAAGGCCATTCGTGGCGTGCTCCATCCAGATGCACCTGAGGCGGTACGTGATATTTTGCGCAATATGCACGGTAAGACATTGCATACGTTTGATTATCTCGTTAATGCACTCTCTCCGCATGCGGCAATCTGGCATCTGCATAGCATGGAGCCATTTTCCACACCTAAACAGCCGAAGATTACTCATGATAACCTTGTCCCATTTCTTGACGCCTTCAAAACTCGAGAGCTGAGCGACGCAACGAGACGAAAAACTGATATTATTATTGGGACTAACGAAAAAGATCCCGTCGCCGATATGGTGATGAGCCAGACATTTTATGACCTATTACTCGAGCATGGATTTCCTGTGGACTTCAATGGAGCATACGATACTGATGCGGACTATCCTGATTATGACCATATGGTTCGCTTCCCGGATCGTGTATTTGCGGTTGATTTACTGAAGACCGACCTTGCAGTGGGTTCTGGGGAAGATCGGTCGTTTGATACGACAAATGCCGTTGTGAGCGAACGAAAAGTTCTCGCTATGGCGGAGCTGCTTCAGGAAGCGATGAGAATATCGCTGAGGAAGAGAGCTCTGGAAAAATAGCTCTCCTGCTATGCTATATTACGATTTTCTAATAGCCTTCTCCAGTTCCCTATCAAATGTCAAAAGGGGAATCTTTTCTGAATTTGCTAATTTTAGCAGTAGCGTATCAACAAAAGAAAGTGAGTTCTTGTTAGCAATAAAATAGCCTATTGATGAGTCGAACATGTCCTCATCAATGTATACGATTTCAATATCGTCGCTATTCACCAAAAACTCGATGGCGCCTGCAGCAGCTTCGAAACCTTCCTTCATTTTTAATACCGTCAACACTTCCGAAAGCACAAAATTAGGAATGAAAAGTGTTTGATGTTCACGAAAAATATTCTTAGCATGCGCATGGTCAATCTCATTCTTCCTGAAGAATGCAATGATAATCGAACTATCAAGAATAATCATGTTTATTGATAGATATATTTTTTATAGGTGGTGGCCAGATTTTTTAGTGACTTGTCTTTACCGGTAAACATGAATTTCTCACCATCCTCCCGTCGATATTTCTTCAACTGAGCCACTTGAATCGGCGTGATCTGAAATGCCGGCTTGGAATATTGCACGACGGTATAGGTTGTGCCGTTTTGAATGACATCATCACTTACATCCTTGAGATTGCGATAAAGCTCTTTTTTGGAGATGGTTTTGGTCATATAAAGTTTGAATAGAAGTTTGTATAATAATTCTATCAGAAGTTTGAACTTTTGGCAAGGGAAGACAGTAACTTTTCGCATATCAACCAATTAAATCGCTTCACCTGCGACTTATTTCCATGTTTTTTTATCATACCACTATAGCTTGAAATATTACCAGGGTTGAGTCGCTCATGAATTCGTAAGATATTTCGCTTGGAAAGGCTTCTCTCGAACTTCCAAAACTTCATGCCAAGAATTTTTAATCCATGCGATGGTTTCATGATTTGATCACTTTTCGGATTGACCTGCAGCTTAAGTACGTCATGCAAAAAATCGATCACCGTCGCACGAATACGTTCAAGCCTCCTTCGATCAGTTTCCATTATTACAAAATCATCGCCATATCGGACATAAGCCTTTACCTTGAGTGTGTGTTTTACAAATCGATCGAGTTCATTCATATAAATATTCGCGAAAATCTGACTCGTGAGATTGCCAATGGGCATACCAACTTTTTTTCCAGGAATAGCCGCGTAGCTGCCGATTATCTCTTCCAGAAGACCAAATGTTACGCTATCCTTGACGCGAAATGAGATAATTTTAAGCAAAACCTCTTGATCAACACTATCAAAAAACTTCTTCACATCACACTTCCAGATCCAAGCTGGCAATTTGTTAGTTTGTTCGCGCCGAGAGAGAGAGAGAGAGAGAGAGAGAGAGAGAGAGAGATCGGGAACCGACTTCAGGTAGTCGCTTATCCGCTCAATAGCACCAAGCAATCCTTTTCCTTTTCTGCACGACCAAGCATCGTAGACAAACGTCTTGTTGTAAATCTTCTCCAGAAAACTGTACACCAAGCGATGAACAACCCTATCGCGAATACCTGCGACACAAACTTCTCGTCGCTTATTGTCGCATACTATAAATCTTCGGTACTTACCATGCCGATACGCTCTTTCGCTCAAATCTTTACGCAAGTCATACAGATTCTTTTCGAGGTAGTAGCGGAACTCGTGCAACTCTGCCGTGGGACGTTTACCTTTTCGAAATTCAAACCAGCTGTTCCACATATTTTCTAAACTCAAGTCTTTTGACATAAAAATATATCTTTTGATTATATCATATTTTTTGTCTTTTAGGAAGCGAAAATCTTTTCACTTGTGAAGCTGAACTTTTCACTCTTTAGCTTTGATATTTGATAGAGTCGTGTCAGAAAAATAGCACCCCCAAGGGATGCTTCGGCTTCGCTAACAATTATTCAATAATAATTCAGCTTTTTGTTAGATTGGCGTGCTAGAGTAGGTATATTCGTGTTGGATATGTTTGTATTTCTATCAATTTTGTATTACAATTGTAATAATATATTTTATGATCACAACCATGGGCAGAGCTATTCTCAATATTTCCGTACCGGAGGCAGTAAAAAAGGATATCGTTCGACGCGCGAAAAAATCTAAAAGTACACTAAGTGCGTATATTTTGCGGGCGGTGGAGCTGGAGCGAAACTTGATTTCAGAGGACGAATTGTTAAAGAGAGCCAAGCGAGCGATGAAAGAATATAGAGCAGGTAAAACAAAGGTACTCAGAAGCCTCGAAGATTTAATGTAATTCCCTATGCAACAAATAATTATTCGATATGGTGGCGTGTTTATGGAAGACTTTTCCGGCTTATCGAAAGCAATTCAACGTAGGGCAGTCAAAGCTGAAAAACTATTTCGAAATAATATGTTTCATCCTTCGCTCCGCCTTCATAAATTGCATGGTCACCTTAGTAATTTCTGGAGCATTTCTGTCGATAGAAAATTTAGAATTATTTTCAGATATGTTGAAAAGGATACAGTCCTTTTTATCGGCGTAGGAACTCATGCTATTTACAATGATCTATCATAAATTTGTAAATATGGTACACTGCAGCCATGTTATTCACCCGTACCATGATTCAGAAGAGGGAACTTGAGACGCTTGCGCCGTATGCGGTGAAGAGTGGGGAGAGTGCGGGAAGAGTTTTTGAAGATAGTGAGAATGATTTTCGGACGTGTTTTCAGAGGGATAGGGATAGGATTATTCATAGCAAAGCGTTTCGAAGACTGATGGAGAAGACGCAGGTTTTTGTGGCGTATGAGGGGGATCACTATAGAAATAGAATGTCGCACTCCGTGGAGTGCAGTCAGGTGAGTAAGGGGATTGCGCGTGGCTTGGGCCTGAATGAAGACCTGTGCGAGGCCATTGCGTTGGCGCATGACTTGGGTCACACGCCTTTTGGGCACGCCGGGGAGGCGGCGCTGAGTGCGTGCATGAAGGAATTTGGTTCGTATTTTGAACACAACGAGCAGAGCCTGCGAATTGTGGAATCTTTGGAGCGAATGTATCCACAATTTGATGGATTAAATTTAACCAAAGAAGTTTTGGATGGCTTACTGAAGCACCGATCACCGTTTGATCGGCCGAAAATGGTTTTCAAACAGTCGGCCCATTTGGAGGCGCAGGTTGTCGATCTCGGGGATGAAATCGCGTATATGAGCCATGATTTGGATGATGGACTCCGGGCGGAAATGTTTACGTATGAAGAGGTGGCGAACATTCCGTTGGTGGCGAGGGCTGATGTGCGAATGCGAGCAAAATACGGCAATGATATTCATGGCGACATTGTTCGCGTGAGACTTTCGAGCGCGCTTATGCATGGACTCGTCGAAGATGTTTTGATGCAGACAGAGAAAAATTTGGTGCAATATTCTGTTATAAGTCTTGCTGATGTGAGGGCGTACGATGGCATTCTCGTGCAGTTTTCTGATGAAATGCGACGTGACCTCGATGTACTGCGCGAATTTCTAAGCACTCATTATTATTTTAGTGAAAAAGTTTTGGCTCAGAGTAAATTTGGCCAAGAAATTATTACGAAATTATTTCATTTGTACGTGGCGCATCCCGAAAAACTTCCTGAACATTTTCAAAAAATGCTCGCCGATGGGGCGCAAGTTGAGGTGGTTATAAAAGATTATATTGCCGGTATGACGGATTCTTTCGCGGAGAGGGAGGCGAAGAATTTCTGAAGCTTTTGACTTTTATTTTTTCTCTGTTTTGGTCTGTAATTTCGGCGCCGATAGCGAAGCATCCATTTATGGGAACTTTTAGCTTTAAAAATGCCTGTTTTTAAGAAATAAGATGACTACATCACGCAATACAAAAATAGCAAATGACTATGGAACATTTTTATTTTCGGGCATAATAGATTTACTATGCACTGCCCAAAATGTAAAAAAAGCGATACGAGCGTTCTGGATTCCAGACTTACCCAGGAAGGGAAGTCGGTTCGACGACGGCGCGAATGCGATGCTTGTAAATACCGATTCACGACGTTTGAAAAAGTAGAAATGAGTAGTTTCGTGGTGGTGAAACGCGATTCTTCGAGAGAACCGTATGGACGAGAAAAAATTGAAAAAGGTATATGGAGAGCCTGCGAAAAGCGAAATATTACGCAGGCTCAAGTGGATCAAATGCTCAATGAACTTGAAGAAGAATGGACCGCTTATGG
>CAYHGS010000045.1:0-7809 GCA_964356305.1 uncultured Candidatus Peribacteria bacterium | reverse complement strand
ACAGGCTGCAGGATACAGAAGATGATGTATGGCACCTGACGGCAGAGAGAAACAGACAGGCAATCAGGGGTCATGTTGGAGGAATATACGCACAACACTCAGGTCGCGTTTCTATGTCAGTGACCGATACCATGTCGCCATCATTCGATGGTGTTGCTGATCAGATGATGCAATATATTCCGGAAGATCGAAAGTATTTTGAGATTAAAAAAGTGGAATGTTATACGGCGGCAACAGGGAGGGGCACATGCTCACGCAATGACGGCGATGTATTATTATCTCCAGAACAGGCGCAAATCCGATACAGAGCACTTATAGAAAGGATTTTGGAGACCCCATTGTGCAGGAAAAAGTAAATAATTTTGTTGAGAGATTCATCCAAGTTGCAGAGAATATCTGCGGCCACGTAATATTTTTGTCATGAAAATGTCAGAATAATGTTATTAGGAGCTGTAAAATGAATATGAGATAATAGGTAATCGACATGATTACCTATTAAAAATGAGTAAGAATACAATAAGCACCAGATCGGTTTTTGGTACAAATATTAATCCCGAACAGCTCAGTGATCGAGAACTGATTGAAAGATGTCGGCAGCTCGGAAGTGTCACTCTCGAGTCTCGGCGGATGTTTATTGGCCTGCTACCGCTGGTCGCACGCCGGAAGGCATATGATATTCAAAAATTTTCATCGATTCACCACTTCGCCTCGATAGTTGGCGGCGTGGGGTATCATCTTGTAGATGAGGTTCTGCGGTTAAATAGGCAGTTAGAGGAATTTCCGCTACTGCGAAAAATGCTTTACTCAGGCGAAATCGGATGGGCAAAAATTCGACTCGTAATCTCCATGGTACATCAAGATGATCAGGAACGTTGGATCAGTCTGCTTCGCGATCTTTCAAAACCTGCTCTTGAGGTATATCTGCGTGATTTTCGAAAGCAAACGAATGAAGAAAATAATTTATTTTCAAACATGGACTCACCGAACCTTGCGATAGACGTAACTGAGACGAGTTGCATTTCTGAAGAAAACGCTAAAAAATCATACTTACCTCAAGAAAGTGTCATTTTTGAAGCTGAAAGTTTTCCCGGGAAAACTTGTGAATCAGAAAACGAAAATAATATTGAACAAGTGGCACAGACGGCATCATCGCCTCAGGGATCACAGTCATCGGGGTCATTAGAGCTATCAACAAAGAAACAGGAACTTTTCTCAAAACGAGAAACGCTCTCATTCACCGTCAATCAATGGTTGGGAGCGCAACTGCGCCTATTCCGCAAGAAACTAGAAAAAGAACAGAAGGAGTGGATTACCTGGGAAGAGGTGCTAACGGCGCTGCTCGAAAAAGCAAAATAGTACACCTTTGCACAAAAAAGCCGCCCATTGTGGACGGCCTTTTTTTTAATTTAAATCGATTTACGCACATCAAACATGCTTACTTCAACGCCTCCATAATGCTTGGAATGGAAACGGTCAATCCAGGTCCCATGGTTGTGGCTAACGAAACTTTCTGCAAATAGGTACCCTTCACTGAGGCAGGCTTTACATCCATGATGGATTTCATAAGTGCGAGGAAGTTCTCCTCAAGAGCCTTTTCGCCGAATGATAACTTTCCGAACATATTGTGAATAACAGAAAACTTATCGACACGGAACTCAACCTGACCCTTCTTGATCTGCTCGATAGTTTTGGTAATTTCTGTAGTAACCGTACCTGCTTTTGGGTTAGGCATGAGGCCTTTTTGACCCAAAATCTTCGCGACCTTACCAAGAGATTTCATCATATCCGGTGAAGCAACCGCTACATCGAAGTCCAAGAATCCCTTCAAAATTTTCTCAATAAGCTCTTCGTTACCAGCCTCGATAGCGCCGGCAGCCTTTGCTTCTTTTGCCTTGTCTTCAGTAACAAACGCGATGACACGTACGGTCTTACCTGTTCCATGAGGAAGAGATACGGTAGAACGAACGTTCTGGTCTGACTTCTTCGGATCAATACCCATCTTGGCGTGAACCTCGACGCTAGCATCGAACTTAACAGGGGATGTCTTCTTGAGCATCTCAATGGCCTCCTTGACGTCATAGATCTCTTTCGTGACCATGGCCTTGGCGGCGAGATACTTCTTTCCATGCTTCTTAACCATACGATAGGGGGTTTATGTGGTACAAACGACTACCCAAGGGGCAAATCTCCCACGAAATAATAAATGGATTATGCTGCTTGTTTCTTGTTATCTCGCTGGATGACAAACCAGTGATACAGCCACATAGGAGTACCGAGAATGATCGATGCGAGCCCCTCGGCAATAGATCGTCTCCGGTCATTGTCGCTCTGCTTCTTCTGTTCTTCCTCTTGGTCTTTGACGCAATCCTTGTAACTTTGACTGTTTACATCTACGGGCTTAATCTCTTCGGTTTTCGTAGGTGCCGCAACGGGTATAGCTACAGGACCCTTCATACCATAATAACCGCCGCCAAGATAATTAGGATCTCGGCAAATCTGTTTCGCGGATGTTCCATAGTAAGTAACATCAACATTCAGAAGTGTCTTCAATCCCGTATTCACCAACTCAATGCCTCCAACCAAAAGAACGATAAGTCCAACGAGGGAGACAAGGTAGAGATATACGAGTCTAATGATTTTCCACTTGTGCGTTGTAGTTTCCATGTGAGAGAAGCGTTAGAAAAATTAACCTTCCACTTCAACACCCATATTTCGAGCTGTACCGGCAATAATACTCATAGCGGCCTCGATACTGTTAGCATTGAGGTCAGGCATTTTTGTCTCAGCAATTTCTCTGAGCTGAGCCTGAGTAATTTTACCAACCTTCTGCTTGTTAGGAACCGGAGATCCTTTTGGGATGCCGAGTGCCTTGCAGATAAGATTAGAAGCAGGAGGAGTTTTTGTGATAAATGTGAAGCTACGATCTTCATAAACCGTAACGACAGCAGGAATAGTCATATCGCCCATTGCCTTTGTTCGGGCATTGAACTGAGTACA
Source organism: uncultured Candidatus Peribacteria bacterium (assembly GCA_964356305.1). Lineage (GTDB taxonomy): Bacteria > Patescibacteriota > Gracilibacteria > UBA1369 > UBA12463 > CALREA01. The sequence goes on along the minus strand of CAYHGS010000045.1, from coordinate 4,812 downwards.
GAAATCCTGAAGATTAAGACCGTGAGGACCGAGAGCGGTACCAACCGGTGGCGCAGGATTTGCCTTACCAGCAGGGATTTGGAGCTTAACAAGAGCCTTAATTTTTTTCACAGGAGCCATAAAGTTTTTCAGTCAAATATAAAAAAGTGCAGTGTATTTTTACAGGAACTCACGCAGATTTGCAAGCCAATATTCTCAAGACTTAAGCCAGCAAAAACTCAATAAACTTCTTGAAGAACTCGTGGCTCGCCTTTGGATAGGAGAATGAGTAGACCCTATTGCCTGATAAAACGGTCAAAAAGGCAGTTCCTAGGCGCTTCGAGTCATTCAAATAAAATGATGCCGTTCCAAAAGAATTTGTCTCATTGAGCTTAATATCCGGGGCATAGAGAGAGGATTTTTGTCGCAAGTTCTCGTAGAACGTCTTGGCTCGAACATTATCCGCGAGAAGGTACTCGCTGACGACTCCATAGACGTTTTTGCCATCCGTGAGGTGAAATCGAACCTTCGAGAGATTGACGGTACCGCTGAGGTCGAGAAGCTGGAAGAGGAGGCCATCAGCACTCACACGCTCTAGGCGCATGCCCTCAAAACCCATCTGGACGAGCTGTTGCTCGGTGATTTTTTCGATTTTATATCCGGAATTATCCAAAAAAGAGGAAACTTCGGATTTCTGAACCGTGCCAGTAGGTGGTGGTGCATCAGAAGAGGTTGATGGAGCCATGGAAGTGGGGGCATGTACGTCACCTGCACCAATAGAAGGAGGAGGGGCAACCTGCTGTGTCTGCCCTGTGCTTTCGCTCGTATCCGCTGCGATGTGGCCACCATCAGATGAGGAGAAGGGATCAGTCGTTCCGGATGGAATGGAAGCCTCTTGAATGGCACTTGGAGGAATAACAGAACTCCAGCCGCCTTGAAGCTGATTACTCGTCAAAAATTCAGCCAACAAGACAACGACCAAGATAGAGAAAAATATGGTGAAGACGGTTGTTTTTTGCATAGTGAGGTAAGAAAAAACTATCTTTAAGGGAGGTACAGAGCCTACTTCTTGCGAACCTGAGTAAAGTCGAGCTCAACAGGTGTTTCACGGCCGAAGATACTGATAAGAACTTTGACCTTGCCTTTTTCTTCATCGACCTTGGTAATGATACCATCGTAGTTGACGAAAGGCCCTTCAAGAATGACAACGTGGTCTGTAATAGAGAAGTCAATCTTGAACTTAGGTTCAGCTTCACCCATACGTCGCTTGATAACCTTGAACTCATCTTCGGAGACAGGAATGGGCATCGTACCTCCAGCTCCAACGAATCCGGTAACATTAGGCGTATTTCGGACAACGTACCAAGACTCATCACTTACAATCATATCAACGATAACATACCCCGGGAATATTCGCTTTTTAATCGTTTTTGGTTCTCCTTTTTTAATGATAATTTGGCTTTCCTCAGGCACAACAACGTCAAAAATATAATCCTGCATGCCGAACGTTTCTACGCGCTGCATGAGAGACTCCTTAACCGCATGTTCGTATCCTGAGTAGGTATGAATAGCGTACCAATGTCGACCGGTGTGCTGTGCTTGTTTAGCCATAGAATAAAGTCAAAAAAGGAAGTATAAATTATCGAATGTTGAGGAGGTACTGGTACCCCATATTGAAGCCATAATCCAGAGCGGCGATAAAGATAGCGGAAACTAATACAAAGCTGAGAACGATACCGCTGAGTCGGATTGCCTGATTTCTGGTAGGCCAAGTTACACGTCTAAACTCCTCATAACTTTCACGTAAATACGTAGTAAATGTGTTGCTTTTCATAGATCGGTATAGATTACGAAATGAATACGAAATGAAATAAGTACCTCAAAAAAGCCTTCTCGGCCAAAGAAGATACTACCAGCTTGGAGAAAATTTGCAAGGAAAAGTGATAAAGGTGATGAAAGTTTCTCATAATTCTTCATGAGGGAGGCCCAGCCAGGGTTTCCCATGGGGGAGGCCCAGCCAGGGTTTCCCATGGGGGACACTCTTTCCGCCGAGAGGTGGTGTATACAAAACAGTATACAAAACGTATACCCATCAAAAAAATCATCATCATAAGCCCTTTGCAATTAATTCTACATCCGAAGAGATCCCAGTCTTCACAAAAATTGTCACATTGACTTTTCTACCTATAAGTTCATGGCGCTATTAATGTCAAAAAGGTACCCTTTTTAAAGCTAAAAGTTTTCCCGGGAAAAGAAATGAATCAAGAAATAATAATAAAATATTACCATAGATCAGCTTTTGACGATCTTTGTAGTGGCTTACGAAAGCCTTTTATTCAATACTGGAAAAACTAGGGTCTTTTCAGTCCCGCACATAGCTTTACATAAAGTCAAATTCATGATACAATAACAAGAATACATAAAAGCCCAAAACATGTTATACAAGGCTATGTCTCACGAACAAAAATCAGAAGTCTATCGCTATCTGCGACAGATTGGAATGATGACAGCACTTCTCGCGCTCGTACTGCTCGTGGCCGATAGCGCAATGGCGGCAAATGCTCTGCCCCTAGGAGATGTCGCAACATTCAGCGGTGGTGACAGTGTTGTAGGCGATCCGGGTGGTGAAACAATTGTGGAATCACTCGCCAACCTCGTGGGTGGATTTACAAGTACCGATAGTGGAATCGTCGGAAGACTCCGTGGCATCATGGCGGCGGTCGCTATAGCGATGGTTGTCTACTCAGCACTCAAGATGCTCCTGGCGCAGGGCGAAGAGTCAAAAATTACGAGTGCCAAAAAAGGCATATACATGGGAATATTGGGACTTGCGATTATTAGTCTTGCAGGTGAAGTTACAAAAATTCTCTCCGTCAATAAAGAAGCGGCACAATTTATTTTTGTTGAAAAAAGCGGAGCAGGAGGAACGTTAGCGTGTAATTATGCGAGTACGTTTCTCGGAGGAGGCAGCACCACGACGGGCGCTGAACTTCTCTGTCGAGTAAATTTATTTAATGGAACGGTAAAATTAGTTATTACTTTTTTGAAATATCTCATCTCGGGTATCGCCGTCTATGAAATTATCTCATCGGCCTACAGAATCATTACCATGGGAAGCGAGGCGAGCAACCTAGAGAGAGATAAAAAAAATCTCATATTCGGAGCGGTGGGATTACTTATTATTATTTTCTCTGAATCGATTATCGCGAAAGTATTTTATAAACTTAATTTCAAAACATACAGTCAGCTCGAAGGAGTGAATCCGGCGATAGACCTTACGGAGGGCGCTAAACAGATAGCCTCAGTGGCGAATCTCGCAGTGAGCGTGATCGGACCAGTACTTATTTTGATTATTATCGGATCGGCGATTATGTACATGACAAGCGGTGGAAACGAGGAGAAACAAACACAGGCCAAGCGAGCAATTGGATTTGCGGCTATTGGTATGCTGGTGGTGTATGGCGCATTTGGGCTTGTATCAACGGTAATTGGCGGACAGTTTCAATAAAAATAAAATATGTTTAAAAAAATACTGCCAACACTTCTCATGGTACTCGTAATGGTCACCATGCTGACATTGCCCCAGATCTCGGTGGCGCAGTTCGCAGGACTGGACGAAATAGTAGGACAAACAGGACTTCCATCGGAGAAGGCATTCGTGGGACGAGGCATAGGTCCGGGAAATGATTTGGGAATTAATTACCTCGAAGGACTCCTCATGACGGTAGTCGATCTCGTGAAGTACCTTATCTACAGTATCGCAATTTTTCTGTTGGTGTTTCAAGGATTCAAACTCATTATCGCCGGAAAAGATATTGATACGTTTAGCGAAGAGGCGAAAAAAAATGCGAAGTATAGTTTGATGGCGATTCTCATTGTCTTCGTAGCGGATACGGCGATTAGAAAAGTTTTCTTTCCGGAAAGCGGCGCTATTTTTGAAAACAATGGTGCGAATATTACGCTTTATGGAGAAGAAGGAATTAAACAAATTCGATCCATCTACAATATCATGGCCTATCTCTCGAGTGCCGTTGCTCTCGCGACGATTATATTCAGCGGAGTGGGTATGGCGATGAGCGCGGGCAGCGAAGAAGGCTTCAAGAAGCACAAAAATAGAATTTTATGGGCACTCGCAGGACTTCTCATCGTGGGAGTGGCGGAATTTGTGGTGAAAGATGTTCTCTTCCCGGATCTCGGAACGAAACTTCCAAACATTGGAAAAGGAATGCTCTTGCTCAAAAACTTCACAAACTTTATGGCGGGATTTGTCTCAACCATTTCTTTCGGTGTTACGCTCTATGGAGGATACCTCTACGTGATAGGTGGAGTTGATGAGGATAGTCTCGGAAAGGCGAAGAAGGCGATTATTGGAGGTATCGTCGGTATTCTTCTTTCGGCCGCTGCATTCGGTCTCGCGACGACACTTATCAAGGCGGATGATAGCGGCTCAACGATAGCTCCAGTAGGTCAAGCGCCAGCCGGAGTACCAAGTCCAGCTTCACCTACAAAATAAATAAGAGAACAGTCAAACAAAGACGATGGAAGATAAAGCCAAAATGGCGTATAATACAAAGAAAGACAAATAGCTAAAATAAAATCATAAACAATGAATAAAATTCAAAAACAATCCGGAAAAAAGAAGAACAGTCTTCTGAAAAAAATCATCATTTCGTGGATGCTGTCTTTGATGGTATTTGGTTCAGTGCAAGTAGTGGCGGCGGCAAGTATAACTGACACGCTAGGAAGCGTAGTGGATAAGTTATTTGTCACAGATGACGGAACGGGAATAGTGTCTCTTACGGACTTCAAGGGTGGCCTCTCGGCACCTTCAGC
>CAYHGS010000044.1:2683-7839 GCA_964356305.1 uncultured Candidatus Peribacteria bacterium | reverse complement strand
GGAGTTTTTACGAGTGCACTGCCGATAATGAGACCGTTGGCTTTTGTTTTTTTGAGGGACTTAATGTGGCTTGGCGTTGAGATGCCAAATCCAATCATTAGTGGGAGTTTGGAGTTTTTTTTGAGTTGTTCTATGAGTTTTTGAAGTTTGGGATTGATTTTATCACGTGTGCCCGTAACTCCGAGAGAGCTAACCACGTAGAAGAATCCGCTGCCGATTGTTTGAAGTTTCTTGAGGCGAGTTGGGGAGGTGTTTTCGCTTATGACGAAGATTTGATGGATGTGGTTGCGCTTGGCGGCTTTTGCAAATGGTTCAATTTCCTCTAATGGGACGTCGGCGATGAGGATACTATCGGCTCCAGCCTTTTTCAGGTCGTGGTAAAATTTTTCAATATTGTATTGGATGACGATGTTTGCGTAGGTAAGAATCCCGATGGGAATGTTGGTGATGGCTCGCGTTTTTTGAATGAGGGTCATGCATTTTTTCGGAGTCATGGCGTTTTGAATGGCTAGTTCATCTGCCATCTGGATGATCGGCCCGTCGGCTACAGGATCAGAAAATGGGATGCCGAGTTCGAGGACGTCGGGATTGGATTTTAGGTATAATTTTATTCGTTCGAGAGATTCTTCCTCGGTTGGGTGACCGAGTACGGCGAATGGGCAGAATGCAGGTCGGTTTGCTTTCTTGAGGCGCGAGAAGGTTTGCTCGTAGCGGTCAGGTGGATTGTAACTGGTTGTGCTTGGTTTCATGAGTGATGGCGTTTAGATATATTGTTGCATTTGATCCAAGTCTTTGTCGCCGCGGCCGGAGATATTTACAATGACGACCGTGTCTTTTGGAAGTTTATTTTTGAGAGTAATCGCGTGTGCGAGAGCGTGTGAGGATTCGAGGGCGGGAATAATTCCCTCTTCTCGGGATAAAAGCTTGAAGGCTTCGATGGCTTGTTTGTCTGATGCCGATACGTATGTTGAGCGTTTTGCGTCTTTGAGGGCGCTGTGTTCCGGGCCAACTCCTGGATAGTCGAGGCCGGCTGCGATACTTTGGCTTTCGAGAATTTGTCCGTTTTTGTCCTGAAGAAGATAGGATAGTGATCCGTGAAGGGAGCCGACGGTTCCGTGCTGAAGCGGTGAACCGTTGAGAGGTTCGACTCCGATGAGTTCCACATTTTTATCTTTGATGAAAGCCGTGAAGATGCCGATGGCGTTGCTTCCGCCTCCAACGCAGGCGATGATTTTGTCCGGAAGTTTTCCTGTTTGCTTGAGAATTTGACGGCGAGTTTCTTCGCCGATGATTTTTTGGAAATATTTTACAATGCTTGGAAAAGGATGAGGCCCGGCGACAGTTCCGAAGAGATAGTAGGAAGTTTTGCTCATGGCAACATAATATCTGAGTGCCTCGTTTATGGCGTCCTTGAGCGTCTTTGATCCACTCGTGACGGACATAATTTCTGCGCCGCAGAGTTTCATCTTAAGGACGTTGCTGTGCTGGCGTTCAATATCTTTTGAACCCATGAATATTTTGACGGGGAGGTTGAAAAGGGCGCCGGCGAGCGCGGTAGCGGAGCCGTGCTGACCAGCTCCAGTTTCGGCGATGATCTCTTTTTTCCCCATGAATTTGGCGAGAAGAGCCTGGCCGATGGCGTTATTGGTTTTGTGCGCCCCACCATGGAGAAGGTCTTCACGTTTGAGATAGAGCTGAAATCCAAGCTTCTTCGAGAGGTTTTTGGCGTGATAGAGCGGTGTTGGACGACCGGCGAAGTGTTCGAGGAGGTCCTTGAGTTTCTCCTGCTGGGCTTTATCTTTTTTGAATTTTTCAAAAGCTTTTGTTACCTCCTGTAGTGCCGGTACGAGTTGTTCCGGGACGAACATGCCTCCAAATTTTCCGAAATATCCTTTTTTCGATGTTGTTTTTTTGATGGTAGATTTTTTCATAGTGCGGCTTGTAATGTAGTTAGGCGTTGCATGAGATGCGTAAACTCCTCCGGGTTGAGCGATTGATCGCCGTCGCACAGGGCCTTTTGCGGATCGGGGTGGACTTCAATGATGAGGCCGTGGGCGCCGGCCGCGAGCCCTGCAAGGGCGAGCGGTGTCACCAGAGATCTTTTCCCCGTTCCGTGACTTGGGTCGACTATGATCGGCAAATGGCTGACCTCCTTTGCGAGTGCGACAATGTTTAAGTCGAGCGTGTTACGCATAGCGGTTTCAAATGTCCTAATTCCCCTTTCACAAAGGATCACATTTGGATTTCCGGCACTCAAAATATACTCAGCAGCCAGCAGAAACTCTTCCATGCGTGCGGACATTCCCCTCTTGAGTAAGATTGGTTTTTTTAGTTTTCCTACCTCCTGAAGAAGCTCAAAATTCTGCATATTGCGAGATCCAATCTGAATAATGTCGCTATATTCTGCGACTACATCGATGTTTTTTACATGAAGTAGTTCCGTCACTACCGGCATACCGAACTGCTTTTTTGCTTTTGCTAATAGTTTCAATCCATCTAATCCAAGTCCCTGAAATGAATATGGCGTTGTTCGAGGTTTGTAGGCACCACCTCTTAGTATGTGCGCACCGTCCTGCTTTACCGCGCTGGCAGCAGCCATGAGCTGTTCTTCCGACTCTACGCTACACGGACCAGCCATTACAGTGAAATTTTTTCCTCCTATTTTAGTTCCATCGACATTGATTATAGTGTCGTCTTCTTTGAATTCTCTACTCACTAACTTATACGGTTTTGTTACTCGAATTATCTCCTTCACTCCCGGAAATTGTGCGAGCGAGTTCGCCGCTTCATAGTTTTTATCCCCTAGGACACCAATAGCCGTTCGCATCGATCCGGGGATGAGTTCTGAGCGAAACCCAAGCTCCTGAATATAGGCAGTTATGGTTGATATATCTCTTTCTGTAGCGTTTTTTTGGAGTACGACGAGCATGGTATTTCGGATTAGAGGTTTATAAATTTCATGAGTTCAGTGCATGGATCTTCTGATATGAGGAGTGACGTTCCTATGAGGGCTGCGTCAATTTTTCCCTTATATGCCTCGAGCTGCGATTGATGGGAAAAGCCGCTTTCTGCGACAATAGTTCTTCTGGGATCGATGAGGTCGACGAGCTCAAGTGCGTGGCGTGCATCAATTTCTAGTGTTTCCAAATTTCTATTATTTATGCCGATAATAATTCTTGGATCGATCGGGATGTGCGAAATTTTTGCGATGTCATCCGTGTCGTGCACCTCAATTACAACATCTAGATTGTGAAAAAGCGCCTCATTGGTAAAATCTACTAGTTGATTTTCCGTTAGGTTATGAGCAATGAGCAATAACGCTGAACCGCCGTATTTCTGCGTGTCGGCAATTGTATCTTTTTTTTGGATAAAGTCTTTTCTTATTATAGGGAGTTTTGTTTGTTGCCGAATCTCGGCAAGGAGCTCGAGACTTCCAAGGAACCGCATCGGCTCGGTCACGACTGATATGGCTGAGGCTCCACCTTTTTCATAGGCGCGTATGAGATTAGCTACTGTGTGTTGTTCGAATGGTCCATGGCTTGGCGAAGACCGCTTAATCTCGGCAATTATCGAGATGCGATCTTTTCCCTGAATGGCTTCGTGAAAACTTTTCATGGTGTTCATTGTGATTGTTGGGTTGAATATTTTTTGTAGTCTTCAAATTTTTTGCGAGTCTTTCCACTCTTTATGCTATTTTGCGCGAGTAGTACTCCTTCCTCGATTGTCTTGGCTTTTCCGGCTATATAGAGGGCAAATCCACTATTTACTTCAAACTGATACTGAAGTTTTTTTGGGCCTTTTCCATCTATAAGCTGTAGGAATATTTTTGCATTTTGCTGTACTGAGCCTATTTCTTCGCTTACTTCTTCTTCAAATATTACTTTTGGTTTATATGAAAATGTCTTTATTTTCCCATTGTTCAGCTCATAGCAAAACGTCTTCCCGTCCGGTATTACCTCATCTAAGCCATTTTCTCCGACTACCACCATGGCCCTTTTGTATTGGAGCTCCTTCATGACCTCGATTAACTTCTCAGCGATGATCGTCGATGTTGTGCCGAGAAGGTGATACTGTGGATTTGTTGGATTTACGAGCGGACCTATGAGGTTAAGTATTGTTTTTGCATTTATTTTTTTCCTTGCCGGACCAAATATCCTAAATGCCGGGTGAAATAGTGGTGCATAGAGAAGCCCAATACTATGCTTTTCTAGTCCTTGAGTTACCTGCTCTGTATTTAGATTGATATTCACACCCACGGCTTCTAGAAGATCAAAGCTGCCGCACCTTCCTGATTGTGCCCGATTTCCGTGCTTCGCTACAGCTATACCGACTGCTGCTAGCACAAACGCGACGGCTGTAGATATATTCATTCTTGGCATTCCCGACCCTCCTGTACCACACGTATCTATGAGTTCTGATTTTGTCTCAAATGGCACTTTTAAGGCGTGTTTTCTTAGGCTTCTTACCGCTCCTGTAATCTCCTCAACCGTCTCGCCTTTTTCTGCGAGTTCCTGTAGAAAATCAATCATCTCCTTCTCCTGATATTTCCCTGCGATCATCTCGTCCATCATCTCTTCCATCGCCTGTGCTGTATACGATTTTTTAATATTGAGAAAGTTCTTCAGAATCTGTTTCCCTTCAGGCGTACCAATGCTTTCCGGATGAAATTGAACTCCAAATAGTGGCAGTGATTCATGGGCGACTCCCATGATGAGATTATCTTCAGTGCTTTCGGCTATAATGTTGAGATGGGCCGGAAGTGAGTCTTTTGCTCCGATGAGAGAGTGATAGCGCATTCCTTTTATCTCTTCGGGAAGGTTCTTGAAAAGTATATTTGAAGTATTAAGCTTAATGATGCTTTGTTTTCCATGTACCGGCATTGGAGCCCTAACCACTTTTCCTCCGAATACAGCGATAATTCCTTGATGCCCTAGGCAGATTCCAAGTATCGGATGTGTTGCTGATAATTCTTTTATGATGTCGCTACAGATTCCAAAGTCCCTCTTGTTTTCTGGATTACCGGGTCCTGGAGAGAGAATAATGTGCGTGTAATTTTCATCCTTGATTTCTTGAATTGTTATTTTGTCGTTTCTGACAACCGTTGGATTACCTCCAAGCTCGGCAACATATTGGAAAATGTTATAAGTAAATGAGTC
>CAYHGS010000044.1:0-2583 GCA_964356305.1 uncultured Candidatus Peribacteria bacterium | reverse complement strand
GCTCCGGTGAGTGTTCCGGCTGGGAATGCGGCGCTGAATACATCGAAAAGCGTCGCGTCTTTCTTCTTTATTCCGCGAATTTCCGATACCAGATGCATGACATGACTAAACTCCTCTACCTGCATTAATCTTGTGATGGCAACCGTTCCCGGTTCGGATACTCTTCCTATGTCATTACGCCCGAGGTCGACGAGCATCATGTGCTCTGCACGCTCCTTTTCGTCTGCTATAAGCTCTTCAGCTAGCCTCGTGTCCTCATCTGCATCAAACCCTCTCTGGCGAGTTCCTGCTATGGGGTGAACGGTTATCGTATCATTTTGAACTTTTACGAGCGTTTCCGGAGATGAACCAATGATGGAAAAATCAGGATAGTGGAGGTAGTACATATATGGTGACGGAGAGCCTTTTTTCAGCTTTCTATAGAGACTAGTTGGACTTAGTTGCGTTTTTATTTTTTGAACCTTACTCAATACTACTTGAAATATCTCCCCCGCCCTTATCTTCTCCTGCGCTATCCGCACAAGCTCCTGGAAGTGCATTGAGTCCGGTATTTCTACTGATTTAGGAGGAATGTCTTTGAATACATCATAATGAGTAATTTCTCCTCCTTCTGCCTTTTCATATTCCATAACGAGTGATGCCAAGTCATTCTCGCTATAGGCTTTGAGTGTTATTGTTCTCTCAATGTGATCAAAAATGAGCATCTTTCGGGGAAGAAAAAATATTCCCTCTGGAATCTCCAGTCCCTCTAATGAAAGTTCTATTTCCTCTAGGTGACGCACGAGTTCATAAGAGAAGTATCCAACAAACGGACATTCTAGCCCTCCGGCGGAATCGCTCCTTGTATACTCAATGTTTTCATACTCCTTTTTTAAGATGCTCAAAGGGTTTTCTCTACCACCTACAGGAAAGACATATAGCTTGAGCGGGTCATAACCTATACAGGAGTAACGGCCGCTATCCTCGTGTTTCTCTCCACTCTCTAGAAGGAAGGAATAGGCTTCATTTCCTGCTATTTTCTGGAGGAGCTCAGCTGGTTTTTCTTGATGGCTTGATATTACTTTTTTATAAGATCGTAGTGTTGTTTTCGTTTTACTTGTCATGATATTTGGTTGTTATTCTTGTACTTGTGTAGCAGTACATCTATGGCACAAAAAAATTAGAGAAGGTTATTAATACTCTTGCTCGACTGCCAAGCGTGAGATCCGCGTGTTACCTTCGCGATGCTTACCTTGAGCTTCTGACTAATGGTGCGATGAGGGACGCCTTGCTTCATCATTTTGAATATCTGTACGCGCTCTACGACCGACTGCAGCTCGGAGGGAGTAAGTAAGTCCCTTAGAAGCGCAGGCATGTCTTCTTTCTCATGTATCTTCATGAGAACGTTGATGAGGTCGTCCAGGTGTTGCTTATTCATATGCCTTTGTTTGTTGTACTGGTTTAACAGTACGTCACTTGAACTTCAAAGTCAATACTATTTGAATATTCCTTCTATTCTGCTTTCGGTGGTACAATTTATCCATCTTCTTATTTCTCTATGTCTTTCTTTGTTTATATTCTCCGTTGCAATGATGGAACCCTCTATGCTGGATCTACCAATGACATCGTACGGAGACTTTATCAGCATAATAATTTGAAGTCCGGGGCGACCTATACGAAGGGGCGGCGGCCGGTAGTGCTTATTTATGTAGAGATATTTAAAACGCTCAGAAAGGCTAAGCAGAGAGAATATGCTGTTAAGTGCTTAACCAGAGAGGAAAAATTCAAGCTTATTGAAGATTAATGTTATCTATAACATTTTTCTCCAGACAGGCGCTTGCTTGCCATCACCGTATTTATTCTCTATAAAGCCAACTGGTTCTCCATACATTCTAGTATAAAATTCCCAGGCCGTATCCTTGTATCTTACGCCACTATTTACTAGTATTTCCTTATACCCCATCTTTAGTGCTTTTTCTTCCAATCCTTTTAATAATGCTTTTCCAATACCTTTTCCTGCGCGTAATTTTTCATCCACATAGGCATTAATTAACTCTGCAGGTTTATCGGTTAGGGATAATTTTCTCATATCTTCATCTTGTACTGGGCGCAAACCAATCACGCCTACTACACTTTCCTTGATATCTGCTACGATATAATGAAAGTCACTAGCTATCTTTGTGCTAGCTAATATTCCGTCTATAATACTTTGGATCTCGGCCGGTAAGGACTCTCTTGTTTCGCTGTCTCTAATCCACACTTGCAGAATTCTATTTAATGATGGAATATCTTCAGCCTTTACGTCACGAATTTTAAGATCGTTTTGCATGTGTTTATTTTTTATTTTTTGGTGGCAGGAGTGGGAGTTGAACCCACGACCAACGGCTTATGAGTCCGCTGCTCTACCACTGAGCTACCCTGCCAAGAGTACAATTGTGGTCGCGGAAAGTGTAATGGAGGAGGCTTATAATTGCAAGTCTTAGCTTTCGTTTCCGATTATTCGGCGATCCAGGTTTGAACCTGCTTCTGAATATCCTCGTAATTGCCTGTTTTTGGCAGAAGAATCCACTGTCCCTGCTTGTTGTAGGTTGAGTATACCAGGCC
>CAYHGS010000043.1:3604-8300 GCA_964356305.1 uncultured Candidatus Peribacteria bacterium | reverse complement strand
CTATTACACAAATTCAGGATCTTGCTGCTTGCGGCAAAATTACCATGCCTGGATATGAAAATGCTGAACGTACGAAGGCCGTTGTTGAGACCTTAGAGGATCTTGAGGGTGGCGTCACGGTTGATCAGCAGCCTTGTCTTGCTCGTTTGCTCGAGGCTGCCGACCTCAATCCCGATATATTGCGCACCGAGAGTTTTGAGCCGGGCAAAACTATTATTGAAGTTGGAGAAAATCCTGAACGGGTATTTGTGATTGTTAAGGGTCGTGCCACCGTGGAGCTTCCTGGCGGAGAGAGTAGAACGCTCCCTCCCGGAAGTGTTATCGGAGAGATCTCATCACTTACGGGAAAAGGTGCGGTTGCCAAAGTGGTTGCCGTCCGTGGAGTAGAGTGCGTGACGTTGCCGGCTTTTGAGCTAAGTAATAACTACCAAAACGATGATCTTCGACTCTCGGCTGCTCAGCTTGCAGCAGGAAGACTTGGTATTAACTTAGATTAACGTTATATTTTCGTTGTTCTTTAGCGGTAGAGCGCCTCAATTCCGGGGAGCTTTTTACCGCTAAGGAACTCGAGTGATGCGCCGCCGCCCGTTGAGACATGAGAAAATTTGTTGTCAGGAAAGCCAAGCGTTTTGAGTATTTCCGATGTGTCACCACCGCCGATGACCGTGAAGGAGTCGGGAAGTTCAGAGACGGCCTGGGCTGTTTCACGTGTTCCGTTTTGGAATGGGGCGAATTCAGTAAGTCCAAGCGGTCCGTTCCAGAGAATGGTTTGCGAATCGGCAATAATGGATTTGAATGCGTCGATAGTATCTGGGCCTACGTCGAGGATTTTTGCCGTAGGGGAGACTGAATCAACCGATACGGTTTGCGTTTCCGCGGTATTAGAAATTTCCGTAGCGGTAATAACGTCCGTAGGTAGAACGATTTGATCAGGAGTCATGGCTTTTGCGAGAAGCGAACGGGCGAGGTCGAGTTTATCTTGCTCGTAGAGTGACTGCCCGACCTGCTTGCCCTGTGCGGCGAGGAAGGTATTTGCCAAACCTCCTCCGATCAGAATATGTTGTGCTTTTGGAATAAACTGTTCGATAAGTGCGATCTTGTCCTTGATCTTGGCACCACCGATAATGACCGTGAAGGGCTGATTTGGATTGGTGATGAGTGGGTCGAGGGCGATAACCTCTTTTTCGACGAGAAGGCCTGCGTAGGCCGGTAGAATCGTCGCAATGCCATAGCTAGATGCATGAGCACGATGGCTGACTCCGAAACCATCATTGACGAATACTTCACCCAATTTTGCTAATTGCCTGGTGAATTCGGGATCATTTGCTTCTTCTCCAGGATAAAAACGTGTGTTTTCGAGCATAATAATTTCGCCGTCTTTCATCTCGTTTGTGGCTTTCTCTACCTCTTCGCCCGTGCATTCATTGAGTTTTTTTACCGTTTTATCGAGAAGTTTTGTGAGGTGAATAGCGACATTATTAAGTCGTAAATTTTCTACAACTTTTCCATCTGGACGTCCGAGGTGGCTCATAATTATTAAGCGAGCTCCCTTTTCTAAAAGATAATGAATCGTAGGAAGTGCCTTGGTCATACGCGAGTCGTCCTGGATATTTCCTGCATCATCAGTAGGTACATTGAAATCAACGCGCAGAAGAACGCGCTTACTTTTTGGATCAAAGTCGCGGATGGTTTTCAGTGTCATGGCATTTTTAGTTAAAGATCGTCGGTATTCTACGCACGAAATGTTGCCATTTCAACCGCAGCTTGGGCGAACTCTTTTCCCTTATTCATCTTTGTTTTTTCAACTCTCTCTATGGCCTGTTTTTCGTTTTCTACTGCCAAAACTCCAAATATGATAGGAGTGTCTTCATCTAATGTTACTTCCATTAATCCCTGATATGCCGTTTCTACGACAAGATCAAAATGCTTCGTCCCTCCGCGGATAACAACTCCCAACGCGATGATGGCATGAAATTTTTTCGAAAGGGCGATTTTTAGGGCTGCAAATGGAAGCTCGAGTGTCCCCGGAACGCGATATATTTTTATATTTTTAACACCAAGTTTCGTAAGTTCTTCTACCGTATTATCGAGAAGTTTGTTTCCGAGCTCATCATTAAATCTAGGGAGCAAGATAGCTATTTTTAGATTCTTGTTCTTGCTTGTTTTCCTTGCCTGTATGGATGAATTTAATTTCATTTGGGTTTATTGATGTTTTTTCTTATATAAATATATGCATACGGTGATGAGCAGTGATGTCACTAAGGAAAATATCATGAATAGAGTCATTATTGCTGTACTTATATGTAATATGGAAAATTGATTACTTTCCGTCATAGGTATCAAATAACGGCTTATAATCGCCGTTATCACAATCATTATTGCTATCAATAATTCCGCCATAGACATATTTCTGTAGCTTTCTATTTTTCTCTTCATGAAAAATATTACACTAATTATTGACCCAATGATCATCCCTGCTATTGCTCCATATACTCCCCCAATTTCATAGTTCGAACCTATAATTATGCCTGTAAAAAAACCAATGACACCGCCTGTCATCCCGCCAAGTGTTCCCAGTAGGCACTGCGCCGTAATTTTCCAATACTGTTCTTTCATATTTTTTTAAATTAAATTTCTCTCTTTCAGAAAATGATACTTTGCCTCGCCCTCCTTTTCATAGGTCATGCGTTCGAGATAGCGGGCGATGAGGTCAATTTCGATGTTTACCTCGTCTCCAACTTTTGCGTGTTTCATGTTGGTCGATTCGATGGTGTGGGGGATGAGTGAGACCTGAAATGTGGTGTCCTCGAGTTTGGAAATAGTCAGACTTATGCCATTTACCGTAACTGAGCCTTTGAAGGCGAGGTACCGGGCGAGGTCAGGTGGGAAGGTGATAGTGATTTCGTGTTTGTCGTTTATGGATGAGATTGTGCCTGTTCCGTCTACGTGACCTTGGACGAGATGACCATCTATTCCTTTGGAGAGAGTGAGGGAAGTTTCGAGGTTTACCTCGGTATTTGTCAGGTAATTTTTGGCGGTTGTTCGCTCGATGGTTTCTGGAATGGCATCAAATATGAGTGTATCGCCATTTTTTGCGCGTACCGTCAAGCATGTTCCGTCTATGGCGACTGAATCTCCAATGCTTACTTTTGAAGCTGTTTTTGGAGATAAAATAGAAAACGTAACTATGTCGCCTTCTTTCGTTATGGTCTTGATTTGGCCTAGTTCTTCAATGATTCCGGTAAACATGGCTCTATTGTAATGTTTTATTCAAGAATAATTAAGAGAAAGTTTAGAACGGGGTGCTAGCCTTCTAGGTACTTATTTCTTAATCCTTCTTTTATGAAAGGTTATAACAAGGTTATGCTCATTGGTCGACTGGCCGCCGACCCGGAGCTCCGTCAGACTACTACCGGCCGATCTGTAGCTGATTTCCCCCTCGCGGTTCATCGTGAGTCCACGAAAGAGCCAAACAATGCCGACTTCCATCAGATTGTGGCATGGAGCAAGATGGCTGATTTCTGTGCCCGTACTTTGAAGAAAGGAATGGCAGTTTTTATCACCGGGAAGCTGGTAAAGCATTCTTATGAGGGTAAAAACGGGAAACAATTTGTAACAGAAGTTGTCCTGCAGGATGTTAATATTCTGACCTGGAAGGGCAGGGAGTCTGTCGTGGAGGATCCTGCTGATGAGGATGTTGAAGAGGTAGAGGTGTCAGGAGATGAGTTATCTGCTACGATACTTGCGTGATAAGTATTGTAATACCTACCTACAATCGGGCGGATATCCTGAAAGAGTGCTTGGAACACCTGATGTCCCAAAAGATATCTGGTGTTTCCGGAGAGCTCCGCGATCAGCTTGAGGTCATCGTCGTCAATGATGGTGGCACGGATGAGACCGCACATGTTGTGAATAATTTCGTGACGCGGGGTCAGGTATCCGTCCGATACCTTGAAAAGAAAAATGAGGGACAGGGGATTGCGCGTAACTATGGAGTGCGAGAGGCTAGGGGCGATGTAGTTGTTTTTATTGGAGATGATATTTTGGTGGAATCGGATTTTGTAGCAAAGCATCTTGCATTCCATGCCACACATCCGGAGATATCGGCGGGTCTTCTCGGGTTTATCGAGTGGGATCCGCGCATGCCGAAAACTCCACTGTATACTTTTATGACCAATGGTTCGATTATCCTGGGAAGGTACGGCGGTCATCAGTTTGCTTTTGAAAAACTGGAAGGAAAGTCAGAGGCGAGCTATGATTTTTTTTACACTTCAAATATCTCTCTCAAAAGAGAGTTACTTCTCAAATATCCATTTGATGAGTCGTTTTTGAAATATGGCTGGGAGGATATAGAGCTCGGATATCGACTTACGAAAGAGGCTCAATTTCGACTCTTCTATGATAAATCTTTAGTTGGATATCATTTTCATCCTCTCGACGAAAATGGCTTGAAGAAGCGTATGTTTGCTATTGGCAAGGCGGCGGTTTTGTTTGATCGGAAGTATCCGGAACTAGGAAAAGTTCCTGGAATATTGAAGAAATTTATTTTTTGGTTTGTCTCACTCCCGTTTTTTATCTGGATATGTGATGCCGGTAGAAAGATGTTTGGTGGCGCTTGGCATAATTGGTATTATTACCTTCTTTCGAAACGTTTTTTCCTGATGGGTTTGCAAGATGGCCTGAAGTCCCTATAATA
>CAYHGS010000043.1:0-3504 GCA_964356305.1 uncultured Candidatus Peribacteria bacterium | reverse complement strand
GTAGCGGTTGCTGATCGAGATTTAGTTCGTCCGGATTCGAGGTTTCCGACTTCACTTCGAATTTTTGGAGTACCTCTTTTTGTTGATACCTTAGCGGTTTATTACAACAAGCTTCAGTATGAGGATCGCATTCCAAATCGTGGTCGCCCTGCGGCTCTTTGGAGTGATTTTGTTGCGGATAGTATTGCTCTCACTAAATCTGGTATTGATTCCGGTTTTGAGGTTTCCGGTACCGCCCTAGGAAGAACAGACAATATTTCACGTGGTTTGGATGCTTTTTATAATCTTGTATTGCAATATGGAGGAAGTTTTTATAATCAACAGGGGACGAGTGCCGCTCTGAAGACTTTGACGGTGAAACAAAACGATCAGCAGATTTATCCTTTTGCTCAGGCGCTCAATTTCTTTGCAAGTTTTGCTCGAAGTGATTCTCCAAATTATGCTTGGAATAGTTCATCCGCTTCTACTCAGAGTCCGCAGGAGATTCTTGCTTTTTCTCGAGGTCAGGTCTCGTCTATTTTTGGTTATAGCGACACATATCAGCAGATAGTTTCCTTGGCAGTTAGCTCTACGAGACAGGGCGTCAAGGCTATCGGAGCTAAGGATATTGCCATTGCTGCGCTCCCTCAATTTCAGGATCCAGCCATTTCTACAAGTAAGCGTGATGCTCTTGCAAGTTATATGTTCGAGACGGTATCGAGAAATTCTAAATATCAGAAAGAGTCATGGGACCTGCTTCTCTTCTTGGGCAACAAGAAAAATCAGGAATTCTATAATGCCAAAACGCACAAGCCAACCAGTCGTCGTGACCTTCTCGACGTACAATCAAAGGATCCTATTTATGGTGTTTTTGCTCAACAGGTAGGGTTTGCGAGCAGCCTCCCTCTGTATGATGCTGTGCGCGTGAATGATATTGTTTCTCGTATGATTCAGTCGGTCGCTGACAACACCTCTACTCCGAAAGAGGCTATTGATGCTGCTGATGCACAGATGAGTATTCTCCTTCCGAAGGGTGGATTTGTCGGACCGGGCCCTCACTTGCAGCCACAGGCGAAGAAGTAGTGTGATATCATGTACCCATGAGCTGGAGCTTTTCTCAATTAGTGCGCGGACTTGTAACCATGTCGTTTGTAGGTTTTTTTGTGACTCTTTTTATTCCCCTCAAGTTAAGGCTGGTTGAACCGGCAGTTTTTTTGAGTGGAGATTTTAATCCCTATACCACCTCCTATCTTTATCTAAGTGATATATTTTTTCTTTTTGGTTTATTTCTCGTAGGGGTTTCTTATTTTTTTCTTTCAAGGGAATCTAATGAGTCTCATGTAGATCAGCAGATAGGGGATTGGCCTTTTGTTCTTTTTTTCTGTTTTTTGGTTTTTGCATCTATAATTTCCTATTTTGCATCTTCTTCAACGCCAGAGAGTCTTCTCTATTCATGGCGCTGGGTGGAGGTGCTTGTTCTCTATCTTCTTGTATCGCGAAAAGTAATACCTCTCGAGATAATTGCTAGGATTTTTGTCTGGGCGATGATATTTCAGACCGCACTGGCGGGTCTCCAATACCTCAAAGGAGCGAGTCTAGGATTATCTATTATTGGAGAGTCATCTCTGCATATTGGCGAGCCTGGAGTGGCTACGGTGAGGATGTTTGGGAGATCGTTTTTGCGCGGATATGGTACTTTTTTGCACCCAAATATTTTTGCGGCTTATGCGTTTTTTGGAATTTTTCTTTCTTCCTTGTATCGCAAGACGCGACCGTTCTTTTTTTCTTTTGCCGTAGTATTTCTAGCGCTTGGTGTTGTTATTTCTTTTTCCAGGATGGCCCTTGTAGCCCTTATTATTTTTTTCCTTGTGTCCTTCTATAAAAAACAGGTTCGTTCCAGGCGCATTGTGATGTCGCTTTTCGTGGTTGTGGGTGTCGTAGGTATTGGATTTTTTTTAGGTTTGTCTCGCATTATTATCGAGCGTTTCCACTTTACCGATATGGCGTCGCTTCAGTTTCGTTATGCTAATTTCGTGGATGGAGCGAGGCTCTTTTTTCATAGTCCCTTTGGGGTTGGGCTGGGTGGCTCGACGATAGCGATGCAGGAGGTTTCAGTATCAAAATATGCACCTTGGCAGTATCAGCCGGCTCATAATCTCTTTTTGGTTGCCGGTAATGAGCTTGGATTTTTTGGATTTATGATTTTTGGTATTGGGGCTTTTTTTCTGTTTCGTTTTCTTTTTCTACATCGCAAAGAGTATCCGTTGCATATGGCCGTTTGGATTTCTTTCTTTTGTCTTTCGCTTTCGGATCACTTCTTTTTTACGCTTTATCATGGGCAGATTCTTCTAGTACTTTTTCTCAGTTTCCTAGCTCTGGTTGGGCGAGAATCTTCTCCCAGTTCCCATTTAGAAATGTCTTGATATCGCATGCATTTTTCCCTTCCAGTTGAAGTTCTAGCGGTATAATTGCGCCTTGTTTTGTACCTATTTGCAATTCGTCTCCTGTTACTCGCATCGTTCCGGGTTTGAGTGTTGAGTTGGATTCTCCTGTATTTGCTGAAAGGATTTTGAGTCTCTTTCCTCCCCATGTCGTGAAACAAGATGGCCATGGAGTATAGGCTCGAATTTTGTTACGAATTTCTTTGGCGCTTTGTTCACTCCATTCGATACGTCCATCATTTTTTTCAATTTTTCCGCAGGTGGTTGCCTTGCTGCTGTCCTGACGAATTGGCGTGAGTGTACCTTCTACATAATCATTAATGACAAGCGGAGCCATGGCGCCTCCTAGAACGGCGAGTTTTTTGTATAAGGTTTCAAAAGTATCATCTTCTTGTATTTCATATTTTTTCAAAACGAGCATGTCTCCCTCGTCCATTTTTTCATTCATCTTCATAAAGGTAATTCCGGTTTCGCTATCCCCATTGAGAAGGGCATGTTGAATAGGGGAGGCTCCTCTGTATTTAGGTAATAATGAGCCATGAATATTTATTGATCCGTACTTTGGAAGGTCTAGAATTTTCTTTGGAAGGATCTGGCCATAGGAAATTACGACAAATAGATCCGGTTGAAGTTCTTTGAGCAACTTGAAAAAGTCCTCGTTTTTCCTGATCTTTTCAGGTTGCAGTACATGTAAATTTATGGTCTGAGCATATAGTTTTACGGGTGTTGATTCGAGTTTTTGATGACGTCCGACTGGCATATCTGGCTGAGAAACAACCGCTTTTATTGATAATTCAGGGCTTTTTGACAATGCATCTAGCGCCGGTATGGCGAATTCTGATGTCCCGAAAAATACGACTTGATATTTTTTCATAAAATTTCTATAGTTCCATCTTCATATGCAAGATATCACAACTACATTCCGCGAAGCAAAAAAACTGATTGAACGATCGGATAAAGTTTTGATGATTTCTCATCGACGACCGGATGGTGATACGTTGGGTGCGAGTATCGCTATTCACTTATTATTGCAGAGTATGGGTAAGCAGACGACGCTGGCCTGTATTGATGTGCCATCTGACCG
>CAYHGS010000042.1:0-8667 GCA_964356305.1 uncultured Candidatus Peribacteria bacterium | reverse complement strand
AGGCTCAAGTGGATCAAATGCTCAATGAACTTGAAGAAGAATGGACCGCTTATGGCCGTGAAGTTCCGAGCAAGATGATTGGCGAAGGAGTTATGGAAAAGCTCAAGAAACTTGATGAAGTCGCCTACATCCGATTCGCCTCTGTCTATAAACAGTTCAAAGATTTGGAGAGCTTTAAGCGAGAGGTACTTAAGTTATTGCCGTAGATTTTGCTGTCACTAAGCGGCCGACTCGCCTTCGGCATTTTCCTTTTTCGGAAGATGTACTTCGAGCATCATGCATCGTGCGCTTCCTCCGCCGAATTTTTCGATAGTTGGAATCGGGGAATAAATAACTTCTCCGTATTTGCCGAGCTGTATGCGCTGCTCTTTTGTGAACGTATTGTGCGCGGCTTCGGACATAACAATCATCGACTTTCCCTCTACATTTCGAACTTCAAGAATATTTCCGGCGAATCCATTCATTTGCTCGGTAGTAATCTCGATAATATCTTTTCCGGTTTCTCGGAGCGAACTTAACACTGTTTCTCTTTCTGCTTCGTTTGTAATAGCCTCCGAACAAATAACGGCGAAATTCGTACCAACCGACATCACAACGTTGGTGTGGTAGACTCTTCCGCCGTCGTGTAACCTATCAACACTTGTGAATGTAATAGCTTTGTACTCCACCGTATCATCAAAAGCGTCTACGCCCTGCGCGGTCGTTCTTTCCGAAAGAGATGCATAGGCTACTCTATTCGTTCGATCCAAAACCATACTTCCGGTACCTTCGAGAAAATGTCCTTCCATTTCCAATGCCGAGAAATCAATTACTTGGCCCACCCTGTATCCAAGACTCGCCAATGTTTGCTCAATAGGAAGTTGCTTTTCCGGGCGACGATTTTCATTTCTCATTGGATATTTCACCACCGTTCCCTCGTTATCTCTATGGGTTGAAATATGATTATTTGGAAAAATGGAATCAGGCGTGTCGTGCGCGAGGACGTCAGGAATAGAAATTACCTCTATCATCTTACTCCTTAGAAGCTCCACCAAGGTTGCAAATTCTCGACTGCCTTTTTCGTGCGTATCTTGATCAAATGCCTCTCTTCTCTCTTGGAGACCGGGATATTTGGCATATGCATCTTCTGGCGCTTTATTACCTACCAATGCCCTAAATTCATCTTCTGTCATTTCGTCCGGCTTTCGCTGATAATTATTGTCACTCGCCGTTTCGAAATTTAGTCTAAAAAAAGCAGGCTCAATCATGACAACCGTAGAAGTGGTCTGTTGCTCCTTGTTACTTTTTCTGCTCGATGATTGAAGTCTTTGTGGCTTGCTTACGGGCTGATCGACTGTTCGATCTGGAGCGGTCGGAGTGTCATGTGCCATATATGGTTAGTTATATATGTAAGATGTAATCTTACGCACAGGTATTTTTTTACGGCAAATAGTGTGCGTTGACGAAATATTGAGATATGTATAAATGAATGATTGTTTTGTGTGGAAAAATGGTGTATTATTAGGGTGTATTATTGTTACCCCTTTAAGATGCCAAAATTACTCTCGGCAAAAAGAAAGAAAATTAATTTCATGGTAAGCGAGGATCTCTTTCGGCAATTAGAAAAACTCATTCCGGCAGGTGAACGTAGTGATTTCATCAATACGGCTATTCAGGAGCAAATGGCTCTCTATGGACGTAAAAAGGCATTCGCTTATTTTGCCACTCTCAATCATGAGAAAAAAAAGCGATGGAATGATGCCCATATTGTTACTTTTCTTAAAAATGAACGTAAAAAAGGCCTTCTCTAGGCCATCCTATGTTTTGGATGCATCAGTTATTATTAAACTTATCGTCAGAGAGGCTGGCGATTCCGATATAATGGAACATGCTGTTTTCCGCCTTGGTGAGCATATTCAGCGCGGAGACATCACTCTCTCCACCTCCTCACTTGCTTATTTTGAAGTTGGAAATTGGGCGGCCAGGGCTTTTCCACATGAGGCTCTTGCCATTATGTCATCTCTCCTCCTTTTTGATATAAAAGAGCATGTAGTAAATGTTGAAATTGTTGCTACCGCGTGTGAGATTATTCGCGAATGTTCTAAAGTTACCTTTTATGATGCTTCTTATCATGCCATGGCGCTTGAAGATGATTCCATTTTTCTCACCAATGACAAAGCATATTATCTTCAGGCAAAACACAAAGGTCACATACAGCTTCTTGAGCGGTATTAAACCGGCTTTGGTGCTCCATTTTCTTGACTTTAATACGCGTTTGCGTAGTATTGACGATGTCAGTCTGTTTTTTAATAGTTTGAAGAAATCCCTCAGGGAATAGTATGTCTTTTCCAACTTACGAGAGAGCTCGGGGCGGTGGAAGCCGAGTAGTTACGGAATAGACAGAACGAGCCTTGGAATATAGGGAGCCGACCGAAGAAAGTTTTTTGTGGAAATGTTTTCGCATAAAACAAGTAGGTTCAGGCCGTAGAGAGCACGTTATCGCTCGCAGTTTGTCGCCAGAAATGGTGGAGAACTGGATCAAAGGTCTCTCATTTGAGAGGCGAACAAGGGTGGTACCACGAAGCATTATAAGCTCTCGTCCCTGGATCCGTCACATGACGGGTTTAGTGATGAGTTTTTTTGTATTCTTTTTTCTATCATATATGTCTGAAATTTCTCCTGAAAAGAAAGTTATTCTCGCCTTCTCCGGTGGACTCGATACTAGCTTCCTCGTTCCGTATCTGATGGAAAATGGCTACAGTGTGTATACTGCAACCGTAAACACCGGCGGGTTTTCTGCTGATGAAATGGCGGCAATTGCGCAGAAGAGCAAGGATTTAGGCGCGTATGGTCATACGGCTATTGATGCGGTTTCTGAATTGTACAACGACTTTGTCGTGAAGATTATTCAGGCAAATTATTTGAGGGGAGGCGTGTATCCGGCGTGTGTCGGACCTGAGAGAATTATTGCGGCGAAGAAGATTGCGGAGCTGGCATTGCAGATGGGAATTTCTGTGGTGGCGCACGGTTCGACCGGCGCGGGAAATGATCAAGTGAGGTTTGATTTAGCATTGAGGGCAATGATGGAATCCGTTGAAATTTTGGCACCGATACGTGATGAAGGGTTTACCAGAGCGCAAGAAGTTGAGTATTTAAAGACAAAGGGAGTTACTATTCCGCAGAAAAATTTGGATTATTCGATCAATGTCGGTGTGCTTGGAACGACGATTGGAGGGAAAGAAACGAAGACGCCGCTGGGATTGGTGCCGGATGAAATTTATCCCAATGTGGCGACGATTGCGAGTGCGCCAGAGGTTGGGGAGGAAATTGTGATTGGATTTGAAAAGGGTATTGCTGTTTCGATGAATGGTGTGATGATGGCTGGATTGCCGCTTATTGATGCGATAAAAATTGTTGCTCAAAAGCATGGCGTTGGAAGAGGGGCTCATTTGGGAACGACGATTTTAGGGATTAAAGGAAGAATTGTTTTCGAGGCGGCGGCACTGCGCGTGTTGATTGAGGCGCATAAAGAATTGGAAAAATCCGTATTAACTTCGAAGCAAATTTTCTGGAAAGATCATTTGGGGAATGTGTGGGGTGATGGTGTGCACGAGGGATTATATTTTGATCCGGTGATTGCGGATATTGAGGCAATGATGCTATCGAGTCAGAGGACAGTGACGGGAGAAGTGACGGTGAGATTGCACAAGGGAAATATTATTGTTGTCGGATCGAAGAGTGAATTCTCGCTTATGGATAGCGCATTTGCGAGCTACGGCGAAGAAAATAGTTTCTGGAATGGAAGAGATGCGCAGGGCTTTTCCAAGATTTATGGACTTGAAGGAATTATCGCTCACAAAAAACATAATGTTGTTTAATTTATTCCTATGACAAACTTGAAACACTTTATTACCGGCATGGAATTTTCCAAAGAGACGATGGAAAGTATTTTGGAAAGTGGAATTGCACTGAAAAAGGCTGGAGGATCGGATGTGTTAAAAGGCGATCCAGCAGGTAGTCCCGAGAGGGGAAAAGTTCTGACAACGATTTTTTATAATCCCTCACTGAGGACATTATTATCATTTCAAACGGGAATGCAGAAATTGTCGGGGATCGCGAATGTGTTGGATATGAGCCAAAGTAGGAAGCTCGAGTATACGGAGGGGGCGGTGATGGATGGCAGCGCGAGCGAACATATCAGCGAATTTATCAGGGTGGTGTGCGCTTATAGTGATGTGGTCGCGATCAGGAAGAGCGACTTCATACCAGCGAGCGATAACTCGCAGACTCTCGGCATGAGCAAGGAGGAAATGCTCAGCGATAGCTTCTTTGAACAGGTTTTGCGATATGCGAACAAGCCGATTATCAACATGGAGTCGAATATGTTCCATCCTTGCCAAGGGCTTGCCGATGCGATGACAATGAAAGAAGTACTTGGAAATGTATCGAAGAAAAAATACGTTTTGACGTGGGCACCACATCCAAAACCGTTGCCACTTGCAACGCCGCATTCACAGATGATTATGCCGGCACTGTTTGGAATGGACGTTGTGTTGGCCTGTCCGAAAGAATTCGCACTGGATGCAAACGTAATGAAACAGGCGGAAAAATTAGCACAAGATGGCGGAGGATCATTTCAGGTGATGCATAATCAGATGGAAGCTCTCGCTGGAGCCGATATCGTGTGCGAGAAGAGCTGGCTTTCTTTAGAGTATTTTGGAGATTGGGCCAAAGAGAAAGAAGTGAGAAATCAATATGCTGACTGGCAAGTAACGAGCGAAAAAATGGCGGTCACGAATGGTGCGAAATTCATGCACTGTCTTCCGGTCAGAAGAAATGTTGAGGTAAGTGACGGCGTCTTGGACTGCCAAAATTCACTTATTATTCAAGAAGCGGAAAATCGCATGTGGGCACAAATGGCTCTCTTGCGGCATATTTTATCATAATTCTTTTATCTTATTTTTCATTATTATTTTACACACACTCCTATGAACATTATTCTTGATAAAATTGCTTCTGTTGTAAAAAACGCCAATATCGGATTCGATGTAGAGATCTCTTCTCAAATTGATTGTCGAGAGGGCGCTGTTTTGGCCGTTGAGGTCATGGAAGATAAAAAAGTTTACAATCAGCTTGAGCTGGTTTCCGGAAGATTATCAACCATGCACAAAGGCGATATCTTGGCTGTAGCATTAGGAAATAGGCAGGCTCTTCGAGGTTTCGTAGGTCAAGTTCCTGCGAGCGTTTCCGTGGGTGATATTATCAACGTGCTCAATTTGGGCGGAGTTTCCGGTCTGTGTTTGAGCGCAAATATCAAAGAGGTTGGCGATGCCTTGAAAGTAAAAGTCCTTGGTGCGGTTATGAAGGATGGGAAGGCGGTAAATATCAAAGACTATACCCTCTTCTCTCCGATGGATCATTTGGGTAAATCTGCACCGCTGATCGTGGTGAGTGGAACATGTATGAACGTGGGGAAAACTTCTGTAGCGGGCGAGATAATCAAACATGCCAAACGCGCACGACTTAAGGTATTTGGCGCGAAGCTCGCGGGAGTGGCTGCCATGAGGGATACTGAGAGCATGCGAGATTATGGAGCTTCTACGGTTGTTTCCTTCCTAGATGCGGGTTTTCCTTCGACGGTTCACCAGAAAGATGCCGTTGAAGTGGCAAAGGGTGCAATCGATTATCTCACAAAGGGCTCTCCTGATTTCATTGTTATTGAATTTGGTGATGGAATTTTCGGAGAGTATGGCGTGATGTCATGTTTAAAAGATCCTGAGATACAGAAAAATATCGTTGCCCATATCGGATGTGCCTATGACCCTGCCGGTGCTGTTAAATTGGCTGAGGTATGCGCCGAAATTGGTGCGCCGCTCGATGTGCTTTCCGGACCGGTCACAGACAATATCGTCGGCGTAAGTTTCGTAAAAGAAAAATTAAACCTTCCGGGCTTCAATGCCTTCCAGCGAAGCGAGGAGCTTTTTGAATATCTTTCTACCAACTGTTTGAATCAGACACCGAAGGTGTCCTGATCCCGTTCCTATTTATTAAAATTTCTATGTCTCAAAAAATTACCGTATCCATCATTGGCATTACCGGATATACCGGACTTGAACTCTTGAGAATACTCAAGACACATCCTGATGTCGAGATAAAATATCTTATTTCTGCAAGCACGAAAGATGGCGATTTAGCCGATCTGTATCCGCACCTTGTGGGTAGCGGATCGTACCCGCTTTCCGGAGTGAGTTACGAACAGGCGGCAACGGAGAGTGATATCGTCTTTCTCGCATTACCACATTTTATTTCTCAGGAAATTGTTCCACGCATTATAGGCAAGACAAAAATTATCGACTTATCAGGAGACTTCCGATTGAAAAATATGGAAGATTTTCAGAAATATTATGGGGCCGAGCATCAGTATCCACAGGGGGTTGAAAATTTTGTATATGGGCTCAGTGAATTGAATCAAAAAGAAATTACTGCTGCAAACTGCGTTACTAATCCAGGATGTTTTGCTACGGCTGTTTCGCTTGCCCTGCTGCCGTTTGGAGGCACATACAAGAAGGCAAAAGTTATGGCTGTTACGGGATCCAGTGGCTCGGGAAAAGCTCCATCCGAAAGTACCCACCATCCAATTCGTGCCCATAATATGAGGAGCTACAAAGTTGGCTCACATCAACATCTCCCGGAAATCGCACAAACGCTTGATATTTCAACTGACAAAATTATTTTCGTACCGACAAGTGGACCTTTTACGAGAGGTATTTTTGCTACAATATTTATTTGTGGCCTGATGGGTGAGCTCGTGGGACTTGATGAAAAGCAACTACAGGATTATTTTGTGAAATATTATGCAGGACACCAATTCATCAGAGTGAAGCCAGTTGTAGCGCTCGCCGATGTTGTAGGATCAAATTATTGCGATATTTCGGTGACGATGGTTAGTGGCTCAATCATAGTACAATCCGTTATTGATAATCTCGTTAAAGGCGCTGCAGGGCAAGCAGTACAAAATATGAACCTCATGATGGGCCTCCCCGAATCACGTGGACTTGATTTACTATTACCCCTCTATCCTTAAATTCTATTTCTATGAACACCGTTGAAAAAGATAATGAGTTTAGCCTCAACGTATATAAGCGATACCCTATTACTCTCGTAAAAGGAAAAGGCGCACGCCTGTGGGATGAGGCTGGAAAAGAATATATCGATTGCTATGCAGGTCACGCGGTCTGCTCTATGGGACAGTGCCATCCTGCTGTGACTGAAGCCATAAAAAAGCAGGCAGATGAGATGACTTTTTATTCGAATGTTTTTTATTCCAAACCTGCCGCGGATTTGGCTGAGAAGATTGCAAGCACACTCCTCCCTCATCCTTACAAAATTTATCTTACAAACTCCGGCTCGGAGGCGAATGAGGCAGCCGTAAAGATTGCAAGAAAGTTAACCGGGAAGAAAAAAATAATTTCCTTTACGAATGCATTTCATGGCCGTTCGATTGCTAATATCGGCATAACCGGCGTGATGTCTTACCATAAATTTGAACCAAATATCACCTCCTATACGTCTTTCGCGACGCTAGGTGATATGGATAGTGTGAAGGGTTTATACGATGAAGATACTGCAGCTGTCATCTGTGAACCGATTCAAAGCATCGGTGGAATGTATATGGCTGATACGCCTTTTTATCACGATCTGCAGGCATTTTGTCGAGACAAGAAGATATTATTTATCATCGACGAGGTGCAAACAGGATGTGGCCGTAACGGCTCTGATGTTTGGTTTTCTCGTGCTATCGGACTTCATCCGGATATTATTACTACTGCAAAAGGTATTGCAGCGGGACTTCCACTTTCCGCTGTCATGGTCGCAAGCCATGTTGCTGACAAGGTAGAGGTCTATGATCACGCTACAACGTTTGGAGGCGGCGCTATCCCATGTATCGCTTCTCTGGCTGTATTTAATACTCTCACTTCCGATGGCTTCATGAAGGAGGTTGATAGAAAATCGAAAAAGATTATTGATGGTGTACGAGCTATTCCCGGCGTGAAAAATGTCTTGGGAATGGGGCTGCTGCTGGGCGTGGAGTTTGATAGCGATGTAGCATGGCTCGTGAAGGCGTGCCTGGATCGAGGATTAATTATTGGCTCCTCTAGCCGAAAAACCGTTATTCGCATCACGCCGCCCCTTGTCATCACCGACAAAGATATTGATACATTTTTAGAAATCTTCACCTCTGTAATCTCCCACCATGACGCAGAATAAAAAACATTTTTACCTCAATAAATTCGCCGGAAAAGTCTTTGTTTTGAAGATTGGCGGAGAGGTAGTCGCATCGTCAAGCATCCTGAAAAGCATCCTTCTGGATATTAAAAATCTCCATGAACATGGCATTATGGTCGTGCTGGTGCATGGCGGAGGACCGCAGGCAGATGACCTTTCCAAGCAACTTGGCCACACTCCCGTGAAGAAAGATGGCAGACGAGTTACCGGGAAAAAAGATTTGGAGGTGGCAAAAATGCTCTATGGTGGAAGTTTAAATTTGGAAATTTTGAGTCTCATGAAACAGCTCAAGATGAAGGGTCTACGCGTGAGCGGACTCGATGGGAATCTTCTTGACGTGAATTTGCGATCGAAAAAAGAATTTGATTATGGATTCGTCGGTGATGTAAAAAAAGTAAATCC
>CAYHGS010000041.1:0-8756 GCA_964356305.1 uncultured Candidatus Peribacteria bacterium | reverse complement strand
TTACACGTATACCCTTTACGCGAGCATAGTCTTCGTCGAAGGCGATAACAAAAAAATTCCTGAAGTTATACATCATTATAATAATGACGACGAGGGCGATGGCGGCTATTATCGCAAGATCGGATTGAGTGATCGTCGTAATGCTACCAAAAAGAATACTACTAATATTGATGGTGGTCGTTTTCGCGAGACTGAGAATAACAACACCAAGCGCAAGACTCCCCGAGAGAAAAAGCGCGAGAGAATTTTCTGATTGGATGCGTTTCGATACGCGGAGATGTTCAAGCGCAGAGGAGGCAAGTAGTGCGCCTACAATGCTCGTAAGAATGGGGTTCAATCCGAAGAGAATTGCGACGGCGACACTGAGGAAACTCACGTGCGCGAGTGTGTCAGCGAAGACAGAATAGCGACGTATGAGGAGAAAACTTCCTATGAGTGGCGCTGCAATAGCGATCACTGTCCCGGCGATGAGGGCGCGAATCATGAAGTCATATTGGAGAATTTGAGGGAGAAGCATAGTGAGTTGTATGTCGGTTCGCGTTCGCGTGAAATAATTATTCGTGGTGAGCGGTGAGCGAAATATATTTTTTCTTATCCTTTTCGATCATTTCTTTAGTGCACTTACAAATCTCACCCTCTGTCATCATGACGAGATAATCCGCTTCATGAGCCACGATATCGAGGTCGTGGGAAACGAGGAGAAGCGTAAGATTTAAATCTTTATTGAGGCGATGGAGAATCTGATAAAAGTTGTGTTGGGATTGCGTGTCGACTCCGACGACGGGTTCATCGAGGAAGATGAGTTCGGGTTGGTTGACCAGGGCGCGTGCGATGAGCACGCGCTGCTGTTGCCCTCCGGAAAGCTCGCGGAGTTGTTTGTCTTTTAAATGGCTCATTTCTACCATTTCAAGGGCGCGATGAATGAGATTTTCTTTATTATCTTTCGTTTTTAAAAGTCCCATATTTACAATCTCCTCTACCGTTGCCGGAAATGATTGATCAAAAATACCTGATCGCTGCGGAACGTATCCAATCTTTTCCCAATCATGGAATTTTTTTATCGGCTCTCCGAAAAGCTCAATTTCTCCGTTGGTTGGCTGAAGAAGTCCGAGGAGTAGCTTGAGGAGTGTTGACTTCCCTGAGCCATTTTGGCCGATCAGTCCTACGTAATCACCTTTTTTAATATCAAAGGATACCGACTTAAGAATCGTTTCGGTACCATAAGAGAACTGCAAATTTTTCGCGGTGAGGACGTTCATGTGCTCCTATCTTAACGCAATATTATTGCGTTTGTCAAATGAGCTATACCGCTGAAGCCAAATATTCCTCGATAGCCTTTGAAAGTCGCGCGTAGGTGTCGCGGCGGCGGGCGGCGTTGCGATCGAGGGTTGTGAGGCGGAAGCCGTAAAATGGCGATAGGAAGCCGGAAGCAGGCACAACACAGATGCCGGTATTTGCCAGAATGTAATAGGTACAGCGCTGATCGAGAGGAAGGCCGGGTTTGTTTACCTCCGATTCGATGTAGGCACGAACCGCTTCGTTCACGATAGGAAGTGTCTGATTTGCATTGAGTACTCCTTCTTCGAAGAGTGGCATCATATAAAATGCTCCGTAAATTTTGTTTACCTTCAGGCCTTTTACTTTGCCAAGTGTTTCAGCGATGAAATTTGCGTTTGCTTCGAGCTCATCATTATAGAGCTTATTCCAAGCCTCAAAATCGGGATGCTCATATACTTTTGGAAGAATAACCTGCGGAAGTGTTCCGGCACAAACCTCCATGAGGATTTTTTTCTTGATACCGTCAACATAGTTTTTGAAATCGGGATCGAGATGAGTATTGTGAAATTCGAGCCAACCACAGCGACCACCGGGCCATGGAAGATCCTTCGAAAGTCCTCGCATTATGATGAGGGGCACGCGATTGTGAGCGATCTCGGTGATTTGCGCGAACTTCTTTCCATTGAATACCATGCGGAAGTAGACCTCATCGGAAATAATCATGAGGTTGTATTTTTCGGCGAGCTGGACGATTTTCTCGAGGGTTTCTGCGCTGTAGACGGCGCCGGTTGGGTTGTTGGGGTTGATGACGAGAATCGCGGCAACTTCCGAATGGGCCTGGATTTGCGATTCCATATTTGCGAGGTCGGGCTGCCAGTCGTTGTTCGGGTCGAGATTATAGAGGATGGAGGGAGCACCCGCGGAAAACGATTCCATCGAAGAGTGCGCAGGATATGCGGGCGTAGGTTGCAGGACGCGGGCGCCCTGTGGTAGCATCTGGTACATCGCCGATATTGATGCCCCTAAGCCATTCGTGAAGAGGACGTTTTCATAATCCAATTCCGAACTTGGTGAAAATTTCCTTGAATATTGCGTCACCCATTTTCTCGTCTCCGGATTTCCCCTTGAGTGAGAATATCCAAACGAGAGATCTCCGGCTTTTTCTATCTCAGCGATAATATTTTCCTTGAGGAAGGGCGGAACGGTCCAACCACGCGCGATCGGATCACCGATGTTTTCCGCTACGAGAGTGAATGTTGGATCAAGCTCCTTGATCTTCTGTGCCGTGTCGACGACCTCACGGATGCCATACTTCAGGAGTGGGGCGTTGGGATTGGAGATGGGTGTGCGCATAGATGTCTTTAGATTGAAAATAGGTACACCGAGTTTATCAAAAAACTCATAGAAGCGCTACCTTCAGCTTTGATATATGTTTGTGATTATTGACAGTATTATATTTGTATGGTATAACTATTTGTTATTGCTCCATGGATTATAAAAAATAATACTATGCATCAATTGAATAGTGCTGAAATGGCCGATGTTATCTCTAAGGTTTTGCACCATGATTTTGAAGGCGCGTTTCGAGGTCTTCCAACCAAGATGAGATCACGTATCAAATCTACACGTGATGCCGTCTCATCGGTGCTTGATGTACCCCTGGAACCTAAAAAAAAGGATGATATCGCTCTACGAATTGTTCATGACTTGGAACAGGGAAATGTTGAACAGGGCTTACTCCACCTCTCCCAGTTCATTCCCGTGACACCCGAGGTTGTCGCAAAACCACCCTACCTGGGAGCTTTCCTCTCACCCCCTGCGCCTACCGGATCTCATAACAGTCAATACGATCACATCGCGCAAGAAATTCTTTCCGGCACGAATCCTCATTTTGTAAAATGGTTGAATGATTTTAATGCGAAATTTCAGGTTGCCAGTACGGTTCCAAATCAATATTTCGTTAAAACAAGTGTTGACGGGCATAAACATAGTGCCAAGGATGCCAAGCAGAGGAAAATGCCACTCAGTCCGAAGCAGTCTGATGCCTATTATTACTACCAAGACGCTATCGCCGACAGCCTCACTGCCATGAACCAAATGGAACTTCAAAAGCAATTTCCACATTTTATTGAGTATGTTGTGATAGAACTCCTGGATGCGCTTAAAACAAATCCTCATCTTCATATTCAACATATCTTTAAATCTTCCCATGCCGAAGATCTTTTCAGAGGGTCAGATTTTGTGCTTCAATCTGATGATGGTGATTGGTTTTCTGTTGACGTGACCACTTCTATAGATCCGCTTATTGCTGCCGAAAAACGTTCTAGAAGTTTTTTTCGAGGTGCTGCGGAACTTCCAAATGTAACCCACGACTTGCGTCTAAAAGGACTCATTGGGAAAAATGAGACTCCGCAATATCCGCAGATAATTCTTCGCTTACATTCACGACTCATACGCGCCTTCGCCTATCAGTATCTTTCAAAAATTGGGCAGGGAGGGCGTGCTGATATCGCTACCATTTTCCATAGTACGGTCGTTCGTATGGGTCTCGATATGGATCAAGAACTTCAAAAATTGGCTATTGCGGCATAAAATATCAAATGCTATTTCTCTCCCCGACACTCCGTGAGCAAAAGATCTTGTAAGAGAACTTGAAGTTGCTTGCGTCTCTGCATCTGACTCATACTGACTATACTACCATCTGATAATGTGGCTCGCCTATCTACTATTCTCGTTCCGAATATCTCTCTTTCCGCATCAATTTTTACCCTACAGGCATCACAACCACATCTCACGCCGGGCTGACCATTAATATGATTATATCCGCTCTGTCGAATTGGTTCATACGTGGCAACTTTTATAATCTCACGGGGTGATAAGTGTCTGCGCTCCGGGGTGCTTTCTGGCATATGACGATGTATAAGCGTATAGAGAAGGTATTCTATTATACTTTATATTATTTTTTTGTCAATAGCTTGATCTGCTTGAATATTTCGGCTTTTTCCAGCTTTATATTTTTACCCTAAACTCTTCCTCACTTTGGCTGCTTCAACAATGTCAGCCGTGAAATCAACGTTCATTTTCATCTTGTAGTAGATGTTCGACACGATGTTGCGATGAAGGAAATGATGACTCTTATGAGGACCAAGCTCTATTCCGAGGATGTTTTCGATCTCTTGGATGTCGACGATGACGTTTTTGAATTCGGGATAGGTTTTGGAAAGCGCGAGGAGATTTTCTTTATTCAAATATTTACCGGCGTGGATCAGGTCACGCTCGAGATTGATATAGAGACGCTTGATGAATTCGAGGTCGCCATTTTTTTGCGCTTCACGTAGTGCCCTACCCGTACCAATAAGTTCCGGCGGAACGCCAAGGGAGTAAAACGCTCCCGTAAATGTAATCGCCCGGGGGAGACTTACCTTTCCTATGCCACGAGAATATCCGAAGAGTCCGATATGCTGCATTCTCTCGCGACGCGCAGGGATGTGGGCGGCAATCTTATTCACTAGTGGCGCGAGCTTCTCGATGCTTGAAGCGTACACTTTTACGCAGTATTTATTTATTTTCCGAATTGATTCAATTTCTTTTTCGCTCAATGAAATCGGTTTCATTTTCGGAAGTGTTTTATCTATAAATTTAATCGCTTTGCGAACGGATTCGAGAGGATAATCATACTTAAACGCAGACTGAAGCGTAATAGTACGTATGCCGGCGTATTCATTAATTGCCTCGGCAATATTTTCTGGATTAATACTTCCACGGAATGGAAGCGAACCCGTCCCAATAATCGGATACATTTTTACTCCATATTTTTTCTCTAACTTGTAATAGTGACTGATTGCCGCCTTCGAGGCGAGAACCGCTGGAATAAGCCCCGAATTCAATGCCGGGTCAGAGCGTGCAATAAATGGACGCATATACTCTGGATACTGCCCGTATTCTTTTTTATACTGATTCAAATAATCCTCAATAATCTCATCGGCACCCGTCAGATCCTCTACTCTTTCAATAAGCGGAATGACATCAATACGATTGAATGTGCACTTTTTTCCGTTATCAAAAATCTCACATTTCAATTTTGCCACTTTTCTGAATGTTTTTTCCGTTTCAATGATTTGATTCGCTGTTTTGGTCATAGGCAAAATTACCTCTATGATTGGCGGATTTTTGAACCCCATTTCCTCGGCAAGCTCCGCGGAAGTCACTATATTAATAAACGCGCGTGCAAGTCGATATCCGCGCTCCTCCCAGATATTTGGGATACGGTACGTCAGAAATTTATCCTTCCCAAGCGGATGTTTCTTGAAATACGCGTTGTATTTGCGATACAATTTATCAATCACCGCCTCGTCCACAAACTTCCCTTCCCAATCCCACATATACTCATCAAAACCGAGATCCTGAAATGCAATATATGCCTCCTCTATCTCGTCCGTCGTTGATATAAAACTCTTGTCGCACCAGTATGCGGGATTCGCATTGTCCGGATGCTGCGTCGACATGGTTGCTGGAATTTTGTGCATTGGATTTTGCGAAAGTTGTGCCCTGATAGTATAGGGTTTGGAGATATATGAAAAGTAGAGATTTAATTTAAAGTGCCAAAATCCTATTACTCAGCGAAATCGAAAGATCGGTGAAAAAGTCCGTAGAAATAAACGTATGGATAGTTCCCGTGAGGAAGAGAAAGCCAAGAGTGAAGAACAGGAGGGCTGCCAAAAGATTCGTGAGTGGGATGGAGATTTTTTTCTTGAAAAATGTAAAGCGGAGGGCGAGATGAAAGAATCGAGTTTTTGCGCGCGCAGAAATATGATCCCAGCCGAGGGCAAGTGCGAGAAGTGGCAAGATCATTCCAACCGCAAATGTCAGAAGAATGGTGATGGTGTGCCAGTTTGTGCCTTGCTGAGCGGCAAGTGTGAGGACGGCGCCAAAGGTTGGCGCCGTGCAGGCACCAGAGGCGATACCGAACATCATTCCAAAAAGTAAAATACTGATTGCGTCGGATTTTTCCGGTGTGTTTGCGCGGTGATGTTTTTTTGGTGTTATATTCCAGCCGAAGAGTGAGCTACATCCAAAAAGGATAAGGAGAAGCCCCGAAACTATTTGTACGAGTCTGAGATTTTTTATGAAAAATTGTACGAATACGGAAATGCCAAGTCCGAGTGGAATAAAGGTAATAAGAAGTCCGAGGAAAAAAATCAGAATCATTTTGACGATTGTTTTTTTCTCACGAAAGGCGATGGCGAAAAAAGCGGGTAAGATGAATGGCCCACATGATGGCAATAATGTGAGCATGCCGCCAAGAAATGCCGCAAGATAGCTAATGTCGAAGAGCATAGACGGGCGAATAGTGATGAAAATGCGTGCTTATATCTTCAAAATCTGTTTCACCGCTTTAGAGAGTGTCGTGACGTCAACATATCCCTTGATTGGATATTTCTGTCCGTCCGGCGTGATGAGAATCGTGTGTGGCGTTCCGTCAGCGCCGATTTTTTCCGCATCTTCTACCTGAGCCTGAATTTTAGCGGCATATGGACTCTGTTTGAGACAGTCGTTGAATTTCGCGAGATCAATACTGAGCTTGCCGGCTATTTTCGGTAATTCTTCCAGCGGTAGACCGTTATTCGCCGGGGTAATATCCATCATCATGTCGAGATACTCCCAGAATTTTCCTTCTCCGCCGATCGTTGCCGCACATTCAAGTGCCTCTGCTTCGATACGAGCTTTTGGATGATTTGAGTCAATTGGATAGTGTCTATAAACCCACTTAATGTCGTTCGGGAAGAGCTTCATGAGCTGCTGCATCGTTGTATGAAAACGCTTACAGAATGGACACTCTGTATCGGAATAAACGACAAATGAAATTTTCGCATTTGCATTGCCACGAACATGATCTTTGTCGCTCACGGGAGTCATTGCCGCTTCATTAGCGGTCGGCGCCTGAGCCTGCTGAACGGGATTGCCGGCGACATTTGCCTGCGCGGTTTTTGCTTTAAAAAACGAAAGTTGAGATATCCCAATTCCCATACCTATGCCAATAATAATACCGCATAGACCGATGGTTGATAGCATCCATTTGTTGTTCTTGTTTTCCATAGGGGATTTTTTTGAGAAAATAGAGACTTTAGTAGGTGGATTATACCTGCCACAGCTTCACTTCGCAAATTTGACAAAACATACACATAAACCATAATACAGCCCATGAAACCCTGCGATATCCAAAGCCATTTTGACAAGAATCAAGTGAGGAATATTGGATCTGGCTCACATGCACGTGTTTATGCAACCCAAAAATTAGTAGTGAAGAGTCTCCATGGCGATTCACGATGGCAAGATCCAGTACGCGCATGCTATCAGCTTGGGAAAGAACGGCTTGGTGGATTTGTCGTACCATTTCAGCAAATTGACGAAGTAACCTATAGGATAAGAGAGGGTCTTCTTCCTTTTTTCCCACCTAAGATTACTATCCAGAAACCAATTGTGCAGCTTCGCATACCAGAGGAGGATCGGTTTCAACATCGTTTCTCCTCGGCTATCGATAGAGGCGCAAAGGGCGAGATAGATGACCTGGTAGATGCATACATACATGCGATCTCCGAAGTGTATAGGAGAGGTCTCGTTCTGGATATGGATCAGAGAAATTTTGTCGTTGGTTCAGACATGACCATGCGAAGTATAGACCTGGGCGCTATGCATAACGATCCACAAGGCTTAATACCACAGCAAATTGTCGAGATACTTCTGGATGGATTGAATTTTCATAAAAGTGATGAACTCAAAGGACCCCTATCCGATACCATTAACAGGATACTTACCCCTGAATGGCTCGCTGGTAACTTTTCAAAGCTGAGCAAACATATAGAGCCCGTTGCCGATATCGAACTCTAAGGTAATTGACTCCTTTACATTTCATGGTAAAGTCGCTAGAATAATCCGGCTATGAGACATTTATTTACCTCAGAATCGGTTACCGAAGGACATCCTGATAAAATCTGCGATCAGATTAGCGATGGCGTGCTTGATGCAATCTTGAAAGACGATCCGGAAGGACGCGTGGCATGTGAGTGTATTGCGACGACGGGATTGGTTGTTGTTTCCGGTGAAATTCGTACGAAAACGTATGTGGATATTCCGGCAATTGCGCGCAATGTGATTCGTGAGATTGGATATGATAATGCGACGTATGGTTTTGATTACAAAGCCTGCGCTGTTTTGACTTCGATTAATGAACAGTCGGCAGATATTGCGCTCGGCGTGGATGACAATGCGGAGAGTGGTAAGAAAATTGGTGCCGGTGATCAGGGCATGATGTTTGGATTTGCCTGTGATGAAACTCCCGAATTGATGCCGCTGCCGATTATGTTGGCGCATGGGTTGACGAGGAAGTTGGCCGAGGTGAGAAAAAGTGGAGGGATTCCGTATTTGCGACCTGATGGAAAATCTCAAGTAACGGTTGAATATGTTGACGGGAAGCCTGT
>CAYHGS010000040.1:0-9150 GCA_964356305.1 uncultured Candidatus Peribacteria bacterium | reverse complement strand
AAAAAAACTACCGACCAGAAATTATCCTTGGAACTTCTCTCATGAGAACCTCCATTGTGTAGGACTTATTCCTTAGCCGGTTTATGGATACATTATAGCAAATTATCCGCAGAGAATACACAGAAATAGCACATTATAACATGACAATGCACATAAAAATGATGTGGTATATTTCGCAAAATCAGATATTAAATCTGACAAAAAACTCGAACATTCACCATTGAATAACAAAGATAATTATGTTGGAATAACATGCATAAAAAGGCCGAAATAAGCCATAAATCACGCTCTGAGCGCTCCCGATCGACTTGTTTTCCATAGTGCCACTCCTGCAAAGACGACTAAAATCACCATTGAGGATCCTAAAGCGGCAGAGAGCGAATACTTATCCGTGATGAAACCCATCAGCGGGGCCAATACCACGTACATCAGTCTGTCGACCATATTGCGGATGGAGAGAACGGTGACGCGAAGGTCGGAGCCGATCATACGGTTGGCCACTTCCAAGGAAAGCGGAGTGAGAATCCCCCATGCCATTCGTGGCAATAACGTAAAGGCGATGGCCCAGATGGCCGGTATATTCATTCCAAGGCATCCAATGATGATGATAGCCATGATAAGCATATATTGTGCCCATTCGGACATCCTCCTCTGTAAACGATGAGAAATAATACTTCCCAACGCTACGGCAAAACTGCCTATCGCAAATAAAATACCGAACCATGCAACGGAGAGGCCTTTTTCTTGATACAAGATTTGAGAAAACCAGACGCTGCAAAAAGTGATTGATGAAATAGATGCAAATAAAAGTGAAGACCAGAGCATTCGTTTATCTTTGAGGAAAATTTCGAAGAGAGCTCTTTTGAAGTTTTCTGCGTGATGTTTTTTGGGTTGGCTACGGGTAGGCTCGACAAAGGTAAGAATAATAATCAGGGCGATTACCGTGGAGATGAGCTGCGCATAGAACGGGAGACGTAGGGAGATAGTGGCGAGAAGTCCACCAACGATACAGGAAATTCCTTCTGAGAAAAATCCTAGACTACCTGCTTTTCCCGTTTTTTGCTGATACGTGGATTGTTCCTCCAGGAGAAGAAGCGAGTCATACATAATGGCTTCCTTTACGCCCGAATAGAGGCTGTAACTGAGCGCAAGAAGTATTTCTGCGATCACTACCGTGGCAAATCCATGTGCCTGCGAATATATTCCAAATCCAATAATCGCAACGAGCTCACTGATAATAAGAATTTTCTTCCTTCCAATAAGGTCGGCGATGTAGCCGGATGGAATCTCAAAAACCGCTACGGTAATAGCGAATATGGCCTGTACGATAAATACATCGCTCGTCTTCAACCCTATCGAAACAAAAAATGGCAGAAGAATTGATACGGTAAAAAGCATCATCTCAAAAACCGAATAGAGATAGATTTTGAAAATGTTGCGGTTTAGTTTGGGCATATATGCGCTCTTTTAGAAGAGCTTCTTGCGATAAAACCAAAATGCTCCCGATAGCGAGAATGCAAGGGAAATCATTACCACAATAGTGAATGCATATGGTAGGTGCTGAAATGGCAGCTCAATATTCATACCATAGACACTCGCTACCAATGTCGGGATCATAATAATAATTGTAAGCGCTGTCAAAAATCTCAACGTGACATTTAAATTATTGGAAATGATTGATGTAAACGTGCCCGATGTACTGGAAATAATTTGACTGTAAATTTTTACGGTTGAGATCGCCTGCTTATTTTCATCCATGATATCTTCCAGCAGATCTTCATTATCTTCGCTGCTATTGAAAAATTTTCTCTTTGCAATTTTCTCGACGACGATCTGGTTCGACGATAGTGCCATGTTAAAGTAAACAATAGATTTCTGTAAATCCATCAGGTGCATAATTTCTTCGTTTTTTGGCTTGAGCTCAAGGTTTCTCTGTACCTGACGCATCTTTTGATTAATAGCCTTGAGATCTCGTAGATACATTTTTGATGTAAAAAGAAGCATCTTTAGCACAAATTGCGCTATGTCAGATGTATCAATAATTTTATTTTTCTGGAAATTTTTTAACTTCGTGCGGAGATAATGCGTAACATCATTTCTACCTTCACTGATGGTTATAATTAGATTGGGTCTAAAAATAATACCTAGTGGCGCTATAGAATATTTGTAATATACTTCGTCGTCATCATCGTCGTCCTCTTCATCCTTGTCTACTGTGACTTTTGGCGTCTGCAAAAGGATAAAATCATATCCGTCATATTTTTCCATTTTTGGCACCTCGTCGTAATCGCGAATGGATCGAATAATATCCTCATCAATTTCTACCAACTTTTCGAGCCCCTTGATATCCTCTTCGGTAGGTGAAATTATTTCAATCCACGTGTCGAATGATGGCTCATCGAGCATCACCACGCTGTTCTTGATGGTCTGATATATTTTAATCATGCGCTCGTATTGTAGACTGATTACCCCTCGTTATCAATTCCGAATTGGATTGGTGTTCCACCTTGACTCGTGATTTTTCTCACGTATTCCGCCATCCATGCCTCTCGTTTATCGGGCTGCATTTTTGATGGGATCGGTCGAAGAAAATATCCATGAAAACCAGGCAATGCTTTTCCTGTTGTCGGATAATATGCCATTCTCATCTCCGCCTCAAATCCATGACTGAGATAATGAGCTCTGTCATCCACCATCTGAAGGTTCATGATCTGAGGCCACTCATCTGCTATCCCTATATTTCCATCAAAATAGTACCCCGCGTCGAATAACTCCCCATATCCCGGATAGGATCGTAGTCTTCTTGCATTAGTCTCCTCCGGCGTCATCTCCTGCTCTCTCACTGCCGCGACCGTATTTGCCGCCATACCCATTTCAAGAAGTACACGATCTACCGCTTGGTCTCTTGTTATTTCCCCCTCATGTAAACCCCTTAGAGCAGATATGGCTGTAGTTCCTATTTGATTTCCAAATCCTTGTACATCACTTCCTGTTAATCGTGGTGGCATAATTATTTTTTTTAGATGATTACAAATAGAACTTATTTTATGTTATTTTTCCGTATATGTCAACTGGTTTGATGTCTCAAGCTGTGCTATTTTGAGCTACGTATTTTTATCACTCCATTACCTCACTATATATGGCAAAAGGACTCGGCTCACGAAAGGCGGACAAAAAAGAAGCAAAGCTATCACCGAAAGAAAAGAAAGCTGCAAAACGAGAAAAGGCTGCTCGCAATGGATAATTAGAACCTGAAATCCGAACCCCTCCGGGGTTCCTTACGAAAAAAGCCACTACCTTTTACGGATAGTGGCTTTTTGTTGAAAGTGCTTTTTACAGCCCCGTCAATTAGACGCGCTGAACGTTAACTGCGTTCTTTCCCTTTGGAGACTCTTCAACGTCAAAGCTGACGTTGTCGCCTTCTCGGAGCTCATCGTAGCTTACGCCAGATAAACCCTTGCTGTGGAAGAATAAATCCTTCTCTTCGCCTTCTACTGAGATAAAGCCGAAACCTTTGTCTGTAAGCTTTTTGATTGTACCATTCATAAATAGTGAACATTAGAGTAATAATATGCAAATTGCGTTTTCGCTTGAGACACTCGACTTTTCAAGCTATTCCACGTTTTGCCCGTGCAGTATAACAGGTGCCAATCCCTTTGTCGATGTTTCTTGTATAATCCTCTATCTAAGCTGGAATATGCTTGTAGTTTGTTATATGTCGTCATATACTTTAGTGAGTTACTTTTTTAACCCTCTCTCCTTATGGTATTCAGTAAAACCCGCTGTGGGCTCATGTTTGGTGTGCTGCTCTCGGCATTTCATCTTGGTTGGCTCGTACTCGTCGTAACAGGCGTTGCAAAATCTCTTCTCGACTGGGTTCTCTCGATGCATTTTATGAGCTTCACCTACGCCATGCTTGATTTCAATTACCTTCATGCCCTCACGCTGCTCGTCATGACGTTCGTCATCGGATATGTTTTGGGATATGTCTTTGCCGCTATTTTGAATGCGGTAAAGGAATAAAAAGCCTTACCATATTGAATTCAATGAGGGATCTCCGTACGGGGGTCCCTTTTTATCTCCCCTAAGGGGAAATTTTTCCACAAGGGATGCTTCGCTATAGCTTCAAAAAGGGCGCTTATACGACAATAATATGTTCATAAACTCATCGATATGAAGGTCAACGTGCCTAATTTGTGAGAATTTTTAAAATACTGGGTTCTCTTTAGTTACATATCCTTGCTTTATTTATTTTTTATTGTATATTTTAACCTTTACTTTGTAAGCTACATGATGAGCAACATTCATACTCCTTCTCAATTCAAGGAAGAACTTCCCATTTCCCAAAATACTTCTCCTGGGTATGCCGCTACTCGTAGCATCAAAAATATGCTCATAGGAAGATTTGCCTCCATGGGTATTGTCTTTGCAAATATTGCTGCCTGTAGCGAGAATGATCTCACGACTCACTGCAAAATTTCTTCACCTGGTGGCGGCGCGAGTGATTTGATTAATCATAATTTTCAAGATTCAAAAGTTCCCGAAACTGATACCACATCGTCCGGAGTTCCTGTGACGACATTGCCGATATTGAAACAAGCAACCAAATGTTTTTCTGTTTTTGAAGATACTCGCAACAGGTGTAATGATTTCATATTATCAAGAATTCCTAGTGATCCGAATTTTTGTGATACATTTTTTGCCGATGCTCCAAAATATCTCCAGGATATGTGCCATAAGAAGACTGCAGATTGTCTAGCGGGCGTGAGTTGGATAAAATTTCAAAAATGCTTAGACGCCATCCCTGCCGATCCTACGTGCAAGGCTATATTACGTCCTACGAGCATGCTCCAAGATTCTGATGGAGACGGATTGTCTGATCATTTTGAACTTTTTCATTCCAACACCAATCCATGCGAGCCCTGTTCCTATGGTGATACGGCTCCTTGTGATGCTGAAGCCCCTTACGACGATGATGGTCTTAGCAATAAAGATGCTCGAAATTTCTTTGGCGGATGTGCTTCTAAGGTTGGGACTGATGAATGCGGATAACCTTCTTCGAAAAATATGGAAATACCAATAAATCAACAAAATAGCTTACACACCGTACTCTGGGATGGGGACAATACGATTTGGGATTGGATGCAGTATGCCGTGCCTGCGTATGAGGCAATGTGCGCAGAGATTGCGAATATTGCGGGAAGAAGTTTTGACAAGACGGCTGATGCCATGAAAGAGTTTTATAGTTTTCATGGAACGCTTGAGCATGAAGGGCTTATTCAGGGATTACAGGCTTCCGGGTTTTTCCGTGATGTCATACATTTCGACCAAGAACAAGTTATTTTGCATGTGCAGACGCTGTTCGCGACGGTTCGTCGGCAACATCTTCATGTTTATCCCGGTATCGCAAAAGTCATGAGAACATTTCATCTTCAGGGTGTTATTCAACATATTCTCACGGATGCCCCTGCTCGTCAGGCGCTCTCTCGACTTTCCCATTCAAAACTTTCATCGTATATCGATACTATTTTTGCTATGCCTTCTGCTAAAATTCATGATATTCCCCTTTCGCTCAAAAAAAATTCATCAGGGGATGCATATCAACCAAAAGTCGTTATTGTCACCGAAGAAAAACCACACACCAATCTCGAAATATTACTCTCAATGACGCATGATCACATTACGCGACATGTCGGAATGATTGGGGATAATATGACGAAAGATATGGCACTTAGTGAACGATATAATATGAGGGGCGTTCATGCCGCATATGGCGCCGCTACGGCAGATTATGTACGTCGTATTCAGCGATTCGCGCCGGCACGTGTTGCCAATCGTAATACGGAGATGGCTGGTTCTTCCGATGATATTCGGGGGAACTCACGGGTCGTGTCTGTTAATGACCCAAAGGAGATTCGAGAACAGCTTTTGGGGATATAATTTTTGCATCCCAAAGCTCATGAATTTCTATACTAGGCTTAAAGGAACTTTTTGATGCGCCAACCTACTTGTTAAAACCATACATCAATTTGTAAGGGTTGCATTTGGTAAATCTTGAATAGCGATAGGTGGGGGTGTACATTTTGTGGTGTTAATTTTTAACCTTTTTTCTATGAAAAGGATTCAATCAATTGCGCGATCCGGAGCAATTCTCGTGCTCGTGTGCTCGCTTGCCGTGCCGGGAGT
This sequence comes from uncultured Candidatus Peribacteria bacterium, assembly GCA_964356305.1. GTDB lineage: Bacteria > Patescibacteriota > Gracilibacteria > UBA1369 > UBA12463 > CALREA01. The sequence goes on along the minus strand of CAYHGS010000040.1, from coordinate 2,964 downwards.
AGTGATGGGGCAGACGTATGGTCCGCCACCGGGATATGAGAACATGATGCCACCAAATGGCATACCAACAGGAATACCGTCATATGGTATGCCGGAGGGCGATGATTCGCAGAACGGTATACCGGCAGGCGCTTCAAGTATGATGAATAAGGGATTTAGTATGCTCAAAAAAGGCGCAGCTAATATGAAAAAGGCGACGGGTCAAATGGATAAAACCATCGAGAAATTGACGAAGGCAGGTTATAGCACTCCGGCAGGAGTTGGCGAATCACTCGCCAAAGCAAAGGCGGCTATCGCTCTTATAGAGGCCTCATCCTCTCTCACCGAGGAAGTCATGAACGCCCTCGATGATTTTAATAATTTTATCGATGTCCTTGATGAAAATATTCAGGAGATGAATATGCTCGCCAATTTTCCGCGAATTCTCAAACAAGCAGAAAGCACTCTCTCTAAACTTGGAAAAAATTTCGATAAGGTGAAAGCAAAATTTGAAAAAAACGGTATTGATGCCGGGACTGCCGTGGCTGATGTGCAGACCAAAATCGATGCCCTCAAGGCCACGCTTGAAAAAGCAAAACAATCCGCAGTAAGCGGAGCTGCCGAAGATGCATTCGACTCTCTCCAAGATGATTTCTTCCCGGACTTAGAAGATGCTTTTCAGTCAGTAGGCATGCTTGATGCCATCAACAGTCTCACAAAAGGAGCTGTTAGATCTATCGAAAAAGGAATCACGCAGGCTGAAAAAATGGCCAATAAAATCAAGGGCCAAGGTAAAGACGTATCTGCCGCGCAAGAGATTATCACTCAGTCAAAAGCAAAACTTGAAGAGCTAAAGACTCTTCTCAAATCAAAAGATTTCACTCCTGATGATGCCGTATCCATCTTGGAAGAACTCGATGGATTGCGACTAACATTTGAATCGGCCATAGAGGACATCACGGGGAAACCTCTTGAGGGCGCCAATAGTATCAAATTCACCAACATGAAAGCACCACTTGCTCCAAAAGAAATTCGCGGTGAATTTCCAAAGGGCGGAGATAGCGGATTTGAAAAAATGGATTATGGATTTTAATTTTTGATGAATATCAAAGCCGCGGTTTGTATTCGTACAGCCGCGGTTTTTTGTTGTGTTGACTTATTAGCTTTAATATCTTATAATTCATACTCTCTAATGCAATGCATATATGTTTACGTTATCTTTAACGGATAAAGGCAAGGATACCATCGAGGTACCGGAAACGCTCGTATCTCTCTGCACTCTCGGCTTTGATATTAAGATTAGCCCAAATGGAAGACCATATATCATTGAGGTAAATGGACATAATTCTGGAATTGAAGGTCTCAAGACGATTACTCCAAGAGGAATGATTATGTTCGAAAGAGATCGTGCCGAGGAAATAGCTATCGCCAACGACGGAGAAACTATTGCATCAACTATCCTCTCAGCAAAAAGGGGTATACTCGATGTTCTCACGCAAGTGACCGACGACATGGATATAGTCACCCGTATAGACACTATGGTTCAGAGAGCACTTATTGAGCCTGAATTTGCATTACCTGAAGATGACCCTCGTCGATATAAAAATCATGTTTACCCTATGCCGACGGCGCTCGAACGGGTAACAAATGACAAGAGAAGAACAAAGGATTATATGGATCCTTCCTATCTCGCCCCTTATTTTGTCTGGACAGGAGCGATAGAAGATTTGCATACTTTTATATTTAACCTTACAAATCAAAAAGCTCATGCTATTGATCTCAATCGCTATCCTTACGTCGTTGCCAAAGCGAATTATGGTGCACATGGGGATAATGTCCGCATATTTCATATTTCTGATACTGAAGCAATCGCTTCGTTTTTGCGATCATTTAAACCTGGGCAGGCAATGGTTGAAGCCTTTATCGACTCAAAAGCAATCAATGGATACCAAGATGGCTGCATGAGATATCTTATTGATTTCACCTCATTTCATCCTAAGGAAACCGGCATCAATAGCTGGAGAACAAACTTTATCGGGGCCTACTGGAGAATTTCTCCTGGAAATAGCGTGACCGATGATCCTAATATAAATTTTAAGGCAAATATTACAGGCGTAAATCCTGCGTTACCCGTACATGCTTCGAAGGAAGATATAAAAACCGCTGCAATTGCCGTTAATGACACTATCAATAGATTACTTGCTGATCGTTCACTATTTTTGCCGGAACAGAAAGACAAGTAGCATGAGACATCTGTCAAAGCTTGGAGCTCCATCGTAGAGGATGTTCGGACTATTTACTATTTAATAATAATTATACTATCTCAACTCCTGAGCTCGTCTATAAAAGATGTATTGCAATTCCTTTAACTGGTGACGCCATCCGCTAATCTCACTCATTGTATCGTCTTGTATTTCACTTTTAGGGCCAACTGATGAAATACGCCCCCTGCTTTCAGTATACCGAGAGCCGTCAGGATAATGTTTACTTACGAGGATCCTTTGAGGAAGAACCATATTTAGCCTCGATACCACCTTGTTTACTCCTTGGCGAATAGCCCCTATGGGCCCGCTTGCCTTTTTACTAACTTCACTTTTTACATCTACATTCTGTTCTTCGGCTAACTTCAATTCTCTTTCGGCAAGTTCATTTAAATATACTAAATCCTCGAGGGAAAATTTTTCTAATTTTCTATAACCAGCATTTTTGTTGTGCCCTGGACGCATCCAGCTATAGATACCAGCTATATCGCGGTAGTCTTCGTTCAGCAATCTAAAAAAATCCCTTTCAAGCTCCGCTTTATTAACTCCCTCTTTCTTCTCAGGCTGGCCAATAGCTGGAACGTCACCTTCCGGATAAAATGGTTGTTGCATATTTTTAATATTATATTACTTTTATATTATAACATAAAATATAATTTTTGTACAATATTGTATTGTTGCAGAGTTCCAGTCACATTTCCCGCTTCAGCTTGCAGTGAGCTTT
>CAYHGS010000039.1:0-9464 GCA_964356305.1 uncultured Candidatus Peribacteria bacterium | reverse complement strand
ATTGGTGCCGGGGGTGGGACTTGAACCCACACACCCTTGCGAGTACTCGATTTTGAGTCGAGCGCGTCTGCCATTCCGCCACTCCGGCACACCTGAAGCTACGGAAGTATATCCAAGAACGGAAGAAAAAACAAAACAATCCAAAACGGGGCTTCCCAAAGGGTAAAAATTGCGTTACAATAGGCCGGCTTATAGATCAAACCAGAAACCCAAACGATATGATTTGCGATGAAGTACAATTACGATGCATAGGAGGAAAAGGAGGAGGAGGACTCGTTAGCTTTCGACGAGAGAAATTCGTACCACGAGGAGGCCCGGATGGTGGCGATGGTGGTCGTGGTGGAAACGTTATTTTCCGTGCCAGAGCAAATATGAGAACACTCTCGAACCTAGGTCATATCAAGAAATTCAAAGCCGAAAACGGTGGGAGTGGAGGTGATGTTGATTGTCACGGCGCAGACGGAGAAACGCTCTATATCGACGTTCCTACGGGCACACAGATTCTAACTCAAGACAAGAAACAGATTCTCGCCGATTTGGTAAACGAAGGAGACACCTATCTCGTAGCAAAGGGTGGTCGTGGCGGCTATGGAAATAAACACTTCGTCAGTAGCCGTTTCCAGGCTCCAAAACTCGCAGAAATTGGAGAGAATGGAGAAGAAATTGAAGTCATCGTAGAGCTTAAATTAATTGCTGATGTCGGAATCATAGGACTACCATCTGCTGGAAAATCCACGCTCATCGCCCGTGTATCCAACGCAAAACCAAAAATCGCCGCTTACCACTTCACAACCCTCAGCCCAAACCTCGGCGTCGTCTCACTCGAAAGACTTTTAAAAGAAAAAGACGCCTCCTTCGTTTTAGCTGATATTCCAGGACTTATCGAGGGCGCCCACGAGGGGAAAGGCCTTGGTCATGAGTTCCTCAAGCACGTTCAGCGTACGAAGATTCTGATCCACATGATCGATTCTAGTGACATGGACATTCCAACATCATACAAAGTCATCAACAACGAGCTCAAAAAGTTCGACAAAAACCTCGCGAAGAAGCCCCAAATAGTCGTCGTCAACAAGCGTGATTTGATCCCAACAGAAGAACAGGAGGACTTTCTCAAAGACATCCAAAAAAAGCTTAAGCAGAAGAAAGTTTTCTTCATCTCTGCCGAAATTAACGATGGTACCGATGAACTCATGAAAGAAGTTTGGAGAGTACTTAAATTAGAAGAAAAGAAATTAGAGGCCGAGAAAGAAAAAAAGATCGAGCCAGAAGCTGCTCACAAAATCTTCCGTCCGCATCTCGAAAATACCAAAAACTTCACGATCAAATACGTGAAGAAACTTAACAGACAGAAATACTACGACGTGGTGGGAAAGCGCATCGAGCAGCTCGTAAACATGACAGACATCAATACACCACATGGCATGACTCGTATTCGTCACTACCTCAAGAAAATGGGCATCCAACAGGCACTTACCAAAGAAGGCGCTGTAGAGAATGATATCGTTGTCATCGCAGAAAAGGAGATTCCATTTATCAAGGCAACCACATGGAAAAAAATCAAAAAATAATCATTGTCGGACTCGGTAATGTCGGCAAAGAGTATGAAGGATCCCGCCACAACGCAGGCTTCACGTTCGTAGATGAACTCCAAAAAAACTGGGGCACCTCAGGCTGGAAAGAGGAAAAATCTCTCAAGGCCTTTGTTTCAAAAGGTGAGTTCAATTCCAAGAATGTCATCCTCGTAAAACCAACAACCTTCATGAACCTTTCAGGTGAGGCGGTTGTTTTGGTAACAAATTACTACAAAATTGAACCGGAAAATCTCTGGGTCTGCTATGACGACCTCGACCTCCCACTCGGAAAGATCCGACTTCGCAAAGACGGCTCCGCAGGCACGCATAACGGCATGAAATCCATCCAAGAGCTCTATCCCTCAAAAACCTTTCCACGCCTCCGTATCGGCATCGAGAGCAGGGGAGTGGAGTTTGGCATTCCTGAGCAGATGAACACCAGCGACTTCGTCCTTCGTAGATTCACCGACAAAGAGAAGCCGGTAATCGAAACTGGCATTCAAAATGGAGCAAAAGCCGTCGAGCTAGCCTTGAAGGAAGGAATGGCCTCAGCAATGAACCAGTATAATTAATAAAAAACCACCCTCAGAGATAGAATCTCTAAGCTGACTCGAAACAGACCAGCCTCAAAAAAACACTTGCTTTCGTGACAGATATCACGTAATATCCACGCGCTTTAACACACATTATTATGTTTGCAGTTGTAGAAATCGCAGGTCAGCAATTCAAAGTAGAGAAGGGATCAAAGTTCGATGTCCAGAAGCTCGATGCTGAGGAGGGAACAAATGTATCATTCAAAACGGTTATGCTTTTAGCTGATGGTGCCGATGTCAAAATCGGAGAACCATACGTTATGGGTCCTGTCGTTGAGTGCAAGATTCTCGAACAGTTCAAGGACGACAAAGTTCGAGTATTCAAAAAGAACGCCAAGAAGCGTTATACACGTAACAAAGGACACAGACAGAACCTAACCACGATCGAGGTTCTCAGTATCACAGCATAAGTTCAAACAGGATTAACTGAGTCTCACGATAAAGACTCTCGAATTAATCCGTCTTCTTATCTCTCAAAACATCCAATACCTTCTGCAACTCAGGAGGTATTTTTGATTCTACTTCTTGTCTCTTACGGGCCTTCATAAGAGGAAACTTAAGGGCGGTTGCGTGGAGAAATTGTCTATCAAGACCTCGATCTTTGGCAAAAAACCCATTAATCTGCCTTCTCCCATAAACGGTATCGCCGACGACCGGATGGCCAATGGCTGCCATATGTACACGAATCTGGTGTGTTCTACCCGTCTCGATATTGATCCTTAAAAGTGAAGTTCCAAATCTACGTCCAGGAAAATACTCAACCACTTCATAATGGGTAATTGCCATTTTGCCAGTACTCATATCGGATGCCATGCGCTTACGGTTATTTCGATCGCGGTGCACCGGCGCCTCGATCGTACCCGATCTCGGCTCCAATATCCCGCTCACCAAAGCGTAATACGTCTTATCTACCTTCTTCTTTTTCCACTGTTCTATATAGAAATTCAAAGCTGCCTCAGTTTTCGCGAACATGAGAACTCCTGAAGTATCCTTATCCAAACGATGAACCACACCAGGTCGCTCTTCACCATTCGTAATAGGCAAATCGGGATAAAGCTTCAGCATCTCACCAGCCAATGTCCCCTCCATTCCAACCCCATTTCCTGGATGAACGACAATTCCATAAGGCTTATTTACGAGGACGATATCTTCATTTTCAAACAAAATTTCTACAGGCGTATGTGACATATATGGCCACTATAACACATAAGTTACTCATTACATAGCTTATTGCACTATCTTTTTCTTTGAAGCAACCTCTGCAGCCATCCAAGCTAACTCAAAAATAGCCTTTTGAGTATCAGCAATCTCCTGCGACTCAATAATAACACCAAACATATGGCCTGGAAGCAGGGACACCATAGCAACTTTATTATCAAAAATGTTCACCTCACTATGACTCAACATAATGTTCGCGGGAATGAACCGTAAGTCAGTAAACTCAGGAGGAGATTCCATGTAGAAAAACGCACGACTCTGAATGGTATCCGACTCCAAAACCCTATTGGGAATTTTCAAAATTTGCGTGCGTCGATAAACATAATCTCGAATATAATACGCGAGCGGTCCATCAAGCCATTTCTCCAGCGGGCAGTAGCAAAGAAGTGTCTCCGAAGATTTTAATGTCTCCTCCATAACATTTTTCACACCTTCTTCTCCTTCGAAATAAGTCACTTTCGGCGCAGTAGGATGCGGAGTCATCATGCCCATAAGTGATGGCATGACAGAATTTAAATGACGCTCCTGCCTTTCAATTTCAAATTTCTTCACCTTCATTAATTCCAAAATTTTATTGGGAGTAATAGCAGAAAAGGATTGAACGTTATTGCTTGTAATTTTTGAAACAAATCCCCGCTGCATGAGTGAGTCCAAAATAGCATAGGTAGTTGCCCTATTTAACTCCGAGCGCTGAGCAACGATACTCGCAGGCTGAGAACCAAGACGAGCCAAGGTTGTAAATACCAATACTTCCTTTTCACGAAGACCCAAGTGCACCAGAGATTGTTCAATCATAATATGAAAATAAATGGAGACAATGATACTGCCGAAAATCAAAGTAAGTCAATCAATAAGCCCATAAACAGCTCATTATGTGTCATCACAAATGGACAACACCACATTCGCTCTGCTTGCCACAGCTTTAAAACATCAGTAAAATAGCCTCATGAAAGATACAAAAGAAATTATCTCGGCCATCCTCGACAAAGGAGTTGCCGACGTCATCGTTCGCAAAGAACTGGAAGAGAAGCTTAAATCAGGGAAAAAACTACGAGTGAAGCTAGGAATCGATCCAACAGGAGCCGATCTTCATCTCGGACACATGGTACCGCTTCGCAAAATGCGACAGTTCCAGGATGCCGGACACACCGCCGTTCTGCTTTTCGGTAACTTCACCGGACAGATAGGGGATCCATCAGGTAAAGCCGAGGCACGCCCCCTCAAGACACAAATCGAACTCGAAGAAAACGCGAAGCACTACCTACAACAAGCCTCAAAAGTTCTCGACACCGAAAAAATCGAGGTAGTCTGGAACGCTGACTGGCTCGGCAAGCTGACATTCTCCGATGTCACTCGCCTCGCCTCCGTCTTCACCGTACAACAGATGATGGAACGTGACATGTTCCAAGACCGCCTGAAGGCCAAAGCCCCCATCTACGTTCACGAATTTATGTACCCCCTCATGCAGGGTTACGACTCCGTCGCCATTCAGGCCGACGTCGAGCTCGGCGGAACCGATCAAACCTTCAACCTCCTCGCCGGTCGCGAAATTCAGCGCTCCTACGGCCAAACTCCCCAGTGCGTCCTCACCGTCCCCATCCTCGAGGGCACCGACGGCGTCAAGAAAATGGGCAAGACCACCGGCAACTACATCGGCATCAACGAAGATCCAAAAGACATGTACGGCAAGACGATGTCGATTCCCGACAACCTTATTGTTCGTTACTTCGAGCTCACAACGAATCTATCCATCGATGAAATCAATGACATCAACAGCAAACTCCTCTCCGGCGAAAATCCCCGCAATCTCAAAATGCGTCTCGCCCGCGAAATCGTTACAATCTATCACTCTGCGACAGCCGCTATAGAAGCCGAGGAACACTTCATCCAAGTTTTTTCCAAAAAAGAACTTCCTGATGAAATTCCAGAAGTTAAACTCTCAAGTGCCAATATGAACATTGTCGATATTATGATCGAGCTCAAAGTCTGCCCATCCAAAGGCGAGGCCCGTCGCCTCATCCAAGGCGGCGCCGTCAAATACAACGGCGAAAAAATTGAAGACTTTATGAGTACAGTTACCATCACAGGTGATTCAATTTTACAAATCGGAAAAAGAGGATTTTATAAATTAGTTGAATAGTAGTATCATAAAAACACTACCTCATAACAAACCCTCACCATGGCCTGCTGCAAAAAAGTTGTTCCGAAGGAAGTAATGAAAGAGATTAAGAAAGAACGTATCGTTGAGTACAAAGAAGAGGTTTCACTAGCCAAAACAGCGACAAAATTAGGAATGAAGAAGGCGAACAAAGTGAAGCAACCACAGAAACACTAGATTGCAGCCTAACCAGTGTTGTCATAAACTGATGACACAAAAAATTCGACATTTGCACAAGAAAGAGCTACGATAAAACCTCTTACCAATTTTCTTATGTCGACAACAAAACCTATGCTTTATGGAGCCAGATATGCTGGGAAATGGACAGCAGCAATTGGGCAAAAAGTTATCGCTTCTGGCAACACATTTGCCGATGTAAAAAAGAAGGTAAAAGGTAAAGACCCTTATAAAGTAAGATATGCCCTGATTCCAAAGGGATACATAGCAGGCTATGTTGTATGAAATTCTCCTATACCCAATTTGTTACTCATGATGGAAAAAAGATATCCAGACCATCTGTTTGGGTGTTTATCAAATACAAAAAGCACTTTATTTTTACTGAAGGGATAATTGATTCAGGATCAGATTACATCGTGTTACCGATACAATTTGCAGGAGAACTTGGTATAAAATTAGATATAAAAAAGAAAGCAGAATTCGTAGGAACAGGAAAAAATACATTTATCGCATATCCATCACCGGACAAAATTACATACGTTTTAAGGCAGAACGGTTTTAGAAATTACGAAATAAGCGCAACGGTATATTTTGCAGAATCCCAACCAGCAATTCTCCTTGGAAACCATGGTTTCCTTGATGAATTCAAGGTAATACTAGATGGAATTCACAAAGAAGTAGAAATCACAAAATAGTCCCAATGCCAACTCTTTCCTCTCCTCTCAAATCCATTCTCGGAACAAACCACAAGCACCTGGAGCTCCTTCAGAATGTCGGCGTAAAAACCGTAGAAGACTTCATCTACTATTTTCCTCGTGCCTATACGGACTCATCTGGTATCACACCGATCTCTGATGCCAAAGAAGGGGAGATGCAGACATTCAGCGGAGTACTCTCCAATTTTTTCTCTAAAAAACTTCCCGGTGGTCGTCAGTTCACGAAAGCGCTCCTTACGGATGACACGGGCGGAATCGAGCTGGTGTGGTTTAATCAGAAGTTTATTATGCATCAGTTCAAATCGGGCATGCATGTTTTCGTCAGCGGTAAGCCAAAATTAAACATGCGTAAACTGGGAATTGCGAGTCCGACGGTTGAGCATAAGCGAGAAGAGCAGCTCCACACGGGACGTATCGTGCCTATTTATCATGAGACAGAAGGATTAAATTCTAAATGGATTCGAGAAAAGATGAGACCGGTTTTGAATGAGTTTTTAAAACAAATAGAGGATTACCTCCCGGAACCTATTCGTGAAAAAGAAAAATTAATTCCGCTCAAAGAGGCGATTGAGTTTGCACACTATCCACACACGGTAGAGGATTTGGAGGCGGCCAAGAAACGACTCGCCTTTGATGAACTCTTCCTCCTCCAACTCAAGGCCATTCACAAAAAGTGGCTCTGGCAGCACTCGGATGCGAGCAAGATCAAGAAGATTGGTATCAACAAAGAATACCTTCAAGAAATGCTCACCAATCTCCCGTTTCAGCTCACCGATGCTCAAGCAAAAGTGCTCAATGAAATCATAGACGACCTGGAAAAAGACATTCCCATGTCACGTCTGGTACAGGGTGATGTTGGTTCAGGGAAGACCGTTATCGCCGGACTCGCGGCCATGAGCATGATCAAAAACGGACACCAAGTAGCGATCATGGCACCTACGGAAATCCTCACCAAACAACACTATAAAACATTGTATAAATTTTTTGTACAATACGGTATCAATATTCAGCAGGTGTTAGGAAGCACACCGGCAAAACAAAAAGAAGAAATTATCCTTCAACTCAAAACAGGTACATGTGATCTGGTGGTCGGAACACACTCCCTCATTCAGGAAGCCGTCGGGTTCAAGAAGCTCGGACTCGCCATCATTGATGAACAACATCGGTTTGGAGTAAGGCAGCGCGATACGCTCAAATCCCACGGTGGCCCGCACCTCCTCTCGCTCTCCGCAACGCCCATCCCACGCACCCTCGCCATGACCCTCTACGGCGATCAAGACCTCTCCGTCATCGACGAACTCCCACCAGGTCGCAAACCGATCGAGACCCACATCGTTCCCGAAAAGAAGCGCAAGGACGCCTATAATTGGATTCGCGAGCAGGTACAAAAAGGTCGTCAGGTTTTCGTAGTATGCCCACTCATTGATGAGTCCGACACGGTAGAGGCGCGTTCAGTAGCGCAGGCTTTTGAAGAACTCAGTCAACACATCTTCCCCGAACTGAAAGTAGAGTTCCTCCACGGCAAAATGAAACAGGAAGAAAAAGACGACATCATGGGAAGATTTTCAAACAATGAAATTCATCTTCTTGTTTCTACATCCGTCATCGAGGTTGGCATCGACGTCCCAAACGCCACCATCATGATTATCGAAGGAGCAGAGCGATTCGGTCTCTCCCAGCTCCACCAGTTCCGCGGACGTGTAGGGCGCAGCGACCATCAATCCTACTGTTTCCTTTTTACAAACAAAGAATCTCAAACCTCCACCAAGCGTCTCAGCGCCATGGTGAAATATCACAGCGGCTTCGCTCTCGCCGAAATAGACCTAGAGATGCGTGGTCCCGGCGAACTCTACGGCGTACGCCAATCCGGCATTCCCGACCTCAAAATGGCCTCCCTCACCGACGCCCACACCATCTCCAAAGCTCGCCAATACGCCATAAAACTCATAGAAAACGATCCAGAAATGGCAAAATTTCCCCTCCTCAAAGCTAAATTAGACAAGCTCGAAGCAGTGTACATCAACGACTAGTAGACAAACTATGGAATATAGGTTAAAATCACGCACTAACCTTAGAGACTATTATTATGAGCGCGAACAAATCTTCAGATACCATACACATCCATAGCGCCATAGACGCTGTGGGTAAAAAATATCAATTACCAAAAGATGATCAATCTCGTATAGTCATGATAAATGATCTTGGACGTGTATGTAGCTCACTCGGCGCCATAACAAGAGAAGGCGAAATTATTAAAAGACGTATTCAGGGAATCCGAGTACTCGATATCGCATGCGGTAATGGAATGGATACATACATCATGCGAGATGCACCAATCCCTGCCAACATGCGAAGAATCATGGAACCCTGGCTCTGCAGGATGCTAGCCCATCTAGGAGCAAGAGTAACGGGAATCGACATGAAGCATCCAAAATATGTAAAAAAAGAAAAAGGAGGTAAAATAGATTTTCTAGGTTTTCAAGATCCTGGGTGGAAATTTGTACAGAGAGATTTGGCAACTCAAGATGCGATTGATACCGAGACATTTCCAGACGCATCATTCGACGCCGTGAACTGTAAAAATTTTATTGGAAATGATATAGAGATTTCCGATGATCCATCAAATATACTATTAAAATTACATGATCTTGAAGCCTATAATAGAATTATGCAAAACATTCGTAACGCAGCAATGCGCGTACTAAAGCCAGGAGGAATCTTGATGTGGAACAGGGAAGCTATGAAAAAATAATACTATGATAAACTATCCATCAAGCTCACCATTCACAGGTATAGTCGCTTCGCTAGCCATACTCACTACTGGCTGCGCAGGCACTCAGTTATTTGAAGAAGAAAAGACATGTGATCAACGAGCCGATGAATATGCAAACACATTGTACGATATTGATATCATGCTCAGTGCCGCCCATACATATCAGGACATGATAAAAAGTGGATCGCCAACAGCTTTCTCGCATTCAGAGGAGCTACGCACGAAAATTCTCGAAAAATTCCATCAGGCAGATACACA
>CAYHGS010000038.1:0-10285 GCA_964356305.1 uncultured Candidatus Peribacteria bacterium | reverse complement strand
TTTTGATTCACTGGCAGCGAACGGTTCTCATTACTATTCTTATGGGAATCATTACCTTGAGAATCTTCCTCCAAATCATCCTTCTTCTTCTCGTCCCGGCAGCCATTCTCCTGGCGGCTGGATATATCGCAACCGTCACCCTCCATATTATTGGGGTGGTTATAGGCTCGATAATTGGCTTAGCAGCGCTGTTTTTTGCGGCGTATCTCGGTGCGGTTATTGAAATTTTTGCCTATGGTGTCTATACGTATACCTTCCTCGACCTGACCTCGGAGAAGGAGATTTCTGCCCGTGAAAAGGCCGTTTAGCTTTGTAATGGAAACTAGCGTTTCGCCCTACTTTGAGCCAAAAGTTGGTGTTTTTGCTGTGCCTATATACTTGACGTATTGGTTATTTTACAGTATAATGTGATATACACCTGAAATAAACTCTAAAACAAAACGAGATGATTCTCATTCCACACGGTAAAAAAATAGCACTTATCGCAACCTCCCTCTTTATTACGACTTTTTCGCTCGTGTTTTTTGTTGCTGGAGGTCACGGTGAACAAAAAAATATACAGGCAAATGTATTTGCCGACTTCTTCCATCCAGGCGGTCAGTATGCGTCTTATATGGAGAAACCTGAACCTGTGGCGGCTCTCGACCTCTCCGGTGTTGTCATCGAGGTTAATGAAAAGTTTAGTGAGGCGCTGGGGTACGACAGCAAGGATATTGTCACTAAAAATTTCTTCACCTTGCTATCGGCAGCAGATCTTCCTGCTTTTGCTTCCGACTTTTCCGGCATCTCAACAAGTGGCAAGATACTCGTAAATGCAGGGCCATTTCACATCATGGCTAGTGATGGAAAAGAGCATGTAGTACTCACTACCCTTGACCTTATCAAGAAAGAAGAGGGTCCAGAAAAAATGGTTGTCGTTACTATTAAAGATATTACCGAATCTATCAATAAGGATAAAAAACCTAGTTCCGGAGCATCTCAAGGCAAGACTATTAAGGAGCTTGATACCGCTAAACCTGATGAGAATAGAATTATTGTAGAAAAAACGGTCTAGTGTTACGATGGTGCGCGTATGTATGATGCACAACAGGTAGAGAAAAAATGGCAGAAGCGCTGGAGCGAAAGGGGTTTGTATACCACTTCTCTTCATGATCAAAAGAGACCTAAGTATTACAACTTAGTGATGTTTCCTTATCCATCGGGCGATAAGTTGCACGTAGGTCACTGGTACAACTATGCGCCGGCGGACTCATGGGGAAGATATATGCGGATGAAGGGATTTAATGTATTTGAACCGATTGGTTTCGATAGTTTTGGCCTCCCTGCGGAAAATTATGCGATCAAGACAGGCATTCATCCTACGGTCAGCATCGCACAGAACTGCGCGAAGATGGAGGAGCAGTTGTCATTGATCGGCACGATGTATGATTGGAGCAAAAAAATCGTTACTTCGGATCCAGAGTATTATCAATGGACTCAGTGGGTATTTCTCCAATTGTATAAAAAAGGTCTAGCCTATCGCAAACGCGCGCCGGTGAACTGGTGTCCTTCGTGCCAAACGGTTTTGGCAAATGAGCAGGTAAATAATGGAGAATGCGATCGATGTAAGAGTGAGGTAACGAAAAAAGAACTTACGCAGTGGTTTTTCAATATTCGTTCGTATGCGGAGAGATTACTGAATTTTGAGGGATTGGATTGGCCGGAGAAGACCAAGCTGATGCAGAAACATTGGATTGGGCGTAGCGAGGGCTCGACGGTTCAGTTCGAGATTTTTGGGCGTTCCGGGAAGAAAATCGAGGTCTATACAACGAGAGTAGATACATTATTTGGATGTACGTATGTGGTTTTGGCTCCTGAACATCCTTTGGTTAGCGAGATTACCGAGAAACTTTTCGAGAAAGATGTTACTGAATACATTGAGTGCGCCAAGCGTGAAACGGATATCAATCGTAGTGCTGAAGGAAGAGATAAGACAGGTGTAGAGACCGGGGCCTATGCGGTGAATCCGGTTAATGGAAAACGTGTTCCTATTTGGATCGCGGATTATGTCTTGATGACCTATGGTACTGGCGCGGTCATGGCCGTTCCGGCACACGATGAAAGAGATTTTGCTTTTGCCAAGAAATATGAGCTGCCAATGATTACCGTCGTGAAGCCCCCTGACGATAGAAGTATCGCGAAAGGTGAGGCTTTCACGGATGATGGAGTCCTCGTGAGTTCTGGTGACTATACGGGACTGAGCAGCCAGATGGCACGGAAGAAAATTACCGAATTATTACGAATCGATGGTGCCGCGGACTTCAAGGTGAATTACAAATTACGTGATTGGTTGGTCTCGAGACAGCGGTACTGGGGTGCGCCAATTCCCATGATTTACTGCGACGTATGTGGCGAGGTACCATTATCAGAGGAACAGTTACCGGTATTATTGCCGGAAGATGTTGAGTTCCGACCAAAGGGTGGCAAGTCCCCTCTCGCTTTTGTCGATGAGTTTATGGCGGTCAAATGCCCGACATGTGGAGGTAATGCACAGCGCGAGAGCGATACCATGGATACGTTTGTTGACTCGAGCTGGTACTTCCTCCGATATCCGGCTGCTCGTATGAAAGAAGGCGCATTCAGTACTGAGCTCGCGAATAAATGGCTTCCTGTTGATATGTATATTGGCGGCCCGGAACATGCGTGTATGCATTTATTATATGCGCGCTTTATCACTATGGTGATGCACGATTTGGGATATATTGATTTCGAAGAACCATTTAAGAGACTCGTTCATCAAGGCTTAGTAACCAAAGATGGTGCGAAAATGTCGAAGTCTAAGGGCAATGTTGTTTCGCCTGATGCTTTTGTTTCTCAATATGGAAGCGATGTTTTCCGCATGTACTTGATGTTTATGGGACCATTCGAGGCTGGAGGAGATTGGAGCGACCAGGGCATTACCGGCGTTTCTCGTTTCGTAGATAGATTCTGGAATTTGATGGCTGATCGAGAGGTGAATCCTGATTTCAGTGAGGCATCTTCGAAGCGAAATGTTCATAAAACTATTAAAAAAGTTATCGAGGGTATCGAGGCTTTCACCTTTAATACTGCCATCGCCGGACTGATGGAGTTCGTCAATGAGGCGATGAAGGTTGGTGTCACTATGGAAGATAAAAAAATCATGACACGATTGATCGCTCCGCTTGCGCCGCATATGGCTGAGGAAATCTGGGAGTACTTGGGCGAGAAGGAGAGCATTTTTCATGCATCATATCCGAACTTTGACCCGGCGATGTTAGTCGAAGATTCTTTTGAAATTGCCATTCAGGTAAATGGAAAAGTTCGAGGTACGGTGGTTTTGGCAGCTGGCGTATCAAAAGAAGTGGCTTTACGCGCGGCACGGGAAGTTGAGAGTGTTGCTAAATATCTAGAAGGAGCGAGTGTGAAAAAGGAGATATATGTGCCCAATAAGCTGGTGAGTTTCGTGGTGTAAGTCGAGGGACAGTAGGTTTATTTACCCTTGTAGTCATACAAGCCATGTGCGTAAACTAGGCGCAGATTATTTGTATACTATTCCATATTATGAATTACCCCAACATCACACCTCCTACATCTCCAGGAGAACCATTGGCAGATGACGTGATACATACCCTACCGGCGCTTGAAGAACTTGGGAAGGATTTTGAAAAACTTGAGGAGGATGAGGTCAAAGTTCGCAAGATACTAGCTAGAATCCGAAATCATATCTTCGCTTTTGCTGCTGTTGTGATAGTGCCAACTGTAGTAGGAATAGCACAAGACGTGAGGGTAAATCTCCACACTTCTGACATTCGCGCTGCCGAGCAAGCCGCGGGTAGACCTGATCCTTTGATGCTCTGCCAGCAGCATTTATGGGAACGTGTAGCTAAACTTCAACTTCCTATCCGTACCGAAACTGTCCTTTCTAGTAGTGTTGGTGAGGTGGGGTGTGAAATAACCCTAAATCCTACGTCATTTATGCCGACCGGAGGTAGCCATTGATTTCCAGAAACGTCGTCTATCCAAGCTGGAATCGGTCTATAATCATATGCACGAGAACTTTTGCTAGAGTCCATGTTGATATTTTTTAATGTACCATTATATCAACAAATTTCAGCGACCCTATTTCCGTGTCGCGATATTCGATATTTACTATCTTTATTTATTTAATATTGTATAATTTAATTCCTTTACATTATATATATGAGCGCGATACAAGATCGTGACGTCGGTGAAGCTGAATATGATGTGCTTACCCATGATTCTTTCGCCGAAGCCGTTATGGGGCTATACGACCCTAACCCTGCTCGCATTGATGGAGTCCCATATCCTCAACTCAAGAAGGGGGCAACCATGAATCATCACGGTATGGCTTTTTCTGTAGGGCAAATAGATGGTGTAGGACGAGTGGTATTCTTTGCTCCGGAACATCGCGAAAACTTACGTGGCTTTCTCGTACAGCACAGCGGCTACATGCAGCTTCCAACATCCATGCTTACCGATAAGATACTTCATCCTCTTCTACCCATTATGGAGTCCCGAGGTATCGTAGGTGTCGCCTATGCACATGGCGGACGTGGTAGCCCGGATCTCGTTACGCAGCAGGGAAGGTGGGGAATCGCAACATTACAAAATCATGTTGCTCAACAGATAACACGTCTTCTCTCTGTACTGCAAAACGAATACGCTCTTGCGAATAATGAAGACACTTCGGCGCCTCCGGTCGCACTCATGGGGCACAGTCAGGGAGCACAGACGGTTGCGCATGAGCTGAACAATCCCGTTAGATATGGATTTGCTGTAGGACAGATACGCGGAGCAGCTCTCATAAATTCCGTGCCGCTTCCTCATTCTCAGGCCATGCTTCGAACGGATGGATTTATCATAAATATCGCGCGACGTACATTGCCGGACGTTGCACGGTCACTCTGGAATCGCGAGGGGTTTTTGCTACGCGATAGCGATGCGTTCCGTGCTTTTGTCGCAGAGGGAGACCCAAAAAGTGCATCCGTTCGTCGAATGACATCAAGCACCTATCCTGCCGAGACGGCTTGGTTTGTGCAGACTCTCACGTCCGGGACTTCACCAAAACTAAATCCCGCGCTTGTCCGTGGAATGCCCATTTCACTCATCACCTCTGCTGATGATCAGCTTATGGGTAAGTATGCTCAAAAAATGACCCATAATCATGTTGTGCGCAGTGGAGCAGATGTACTATCGCAAGAGGTTCCCGGCCGACATTTCTCGCCCATTATGCTTTCCGGTGATGAATCTATCGATAGGGTGCTTGAAATCATCCGTGGGAATTCCGTGGCGTTTGGTCATGCATTCCAAAATATGTAAATGAGTTTATGACTTGTAGTTGTAGCTCATCAATACGACGAACTCACCTTTCGGCGGTTTGATTTTGAAGGCTTGAATGAGGTCAGTAAGCGATCCGCGCATGAATTCTTCGTGAATTTTGGTAAGTTCGCGGCCGAGGACAATGTTCCAATTCATACTCGTGTCGCCGAGATGCTTCTGGAGGTCTTCGAGGGTACGGGCGATACGGTGGGGAGATTCGTAAAAAATAATGGTCTCATCGAGATCACCGGACTCCGCCTGTGCTTTCCAGGAAGTTAGAAGTGTCTGGCGACCTTTTTTCAATGGAAGGAAGCCGTAATATCGGAAGTGGTGCATGGGGAGGCCGGAGGCGACGAGCGCAGCGAGCAGGGCCGAAGGCCCCGGTATTGGTATTATTTGAATTTGATTTTGAATAGCCGCCTGAATAAGCGTGTAGGCAGGATCCGAGATACCCGGCGTGCCTGCATCAGAAATAAGCGCAACAGACTGTCCGTTATTTAATTTTTCTACAATGGACTGAATCTTTGAATCATTTGAATAGGAGTGATAACTCACGCATGGCGTTCGAATCTCATATTTGTGCAGAAGAATTGTGGCATGACGTGTGTCCTCAGCCGCAATGAGGGTTACTTCTTTCAAAATACGAATAGCTCTCAGGGTAATATCCTCGAGATTCCCGATAGGTGTTGAGACGATGTAGAGTATTCCTTTTTCCATATTATCGCTTAGATTTTTTCTTACCTTTCAGCACTGATTTCATCTTTTTTACTAGTTTCGCTATTCGAGTTGGTTTTACTTTCTTGATATTCTTGGATTTTTTTATGGGTTTGGACTTAACTACTTTTGCGGGCTTGGAAGATTTTACCTGTTTAGCTTTTTTTATTGGTGTATTTTTTGCAGGTTTTTTGTCTTTTTTCTCTGGAGAATTATTTTGTACACGTGGAATTAATACTTCTTTTTTTGATTCCGTAATGACTGGCTCCTTTGCGTATTTTGGTTTCGCATATTTCATATCACCTTTTCCTGCTTTTTCGATGATCTGCAAAATAGCGCTAGAGAAAGGCAAAAGATCGGGTTCGATTATCCAGGTGACATTTCTATTTTTATTAATTTCCGTAAATTGCGTTGGCGTAAGTTCGCCGTAAGCGGCAAATGGCTGCTTCTTGAGTTTCTTCATTTGCTTGAGGAAATCTGCGAGTGTAATTATCGCATCGTCGAGATAGATATCCTGTTCGGTAATGCGCAGAAGAAGATGTGGCTTGAGGCTCTTTACCTCCTCATGAAGTCTCGCTTTCCATATTTGATTCGTAGAAATTTTCACTAAAGGTGCCTTGCATGCGTAGGAAAGTGCATTGGCTGTAGCGACACCTACACGAGTTCCCGTGAGAGTTCCCGGACCTTCGTTGATAATAATTTTCGTAAGCTTCTGCATATAAAACGGCTCGAGTTCATTTACATGTTGAAGTGTTTTTGTAATCGTTTCATCTTCATTCATATTTGAGCGCCAATCACGTTCAAAAACGACGGTATTGTTTTTCAGAAGAACGAGATGAATTTTGTAGCCGGTGGTGTCGAGTGCGAGTGTGTACATGGGCGTATTGTAAGGAAGTTAGTATATTTTGTCGAGAGTGATACCTTTGTAGTAATATTTAAGGATCTGGTCGTAGGTACTGCCGTTTTTTGCCATGCCCAGCGCTCCGCAGCCACTCATTCCGACACCGTGGCCTGCGCGGGTCATTCCGATGCAGTACGGGTCATCCACAGATGGAAGGTATGCAGCATCCTGCCAGCCCCAGGCCTCACGTGCACTGAGCGTTGCTCCATTACTGGTAGAGAAATAGGGTGCGAGCACTATTTTTCCAAGATATTTTATAACCATTCCGCGAGTATCTTCTACGGATTTTACAGAGTTTGGGGAGCGCTTTTCAACACCATAACCCCGATATTTCTGCGTGTGTTCAGGATCGTCATCGAGGTCGTATGGTTTACCCGGAAATTTCTTTCCCTTTCCAACTGTCGAGTAATATATCGCATAGGTACGGGCGGCAACGATGATGGCTTTCTTCTTTTCCATTGGCTCACTGTTGGGAGTTTCTGCCATTCCCTTGAGGTAGTCTTCGATACCAATCTCGTTGATGACGCCCTCTGATCGAACTTCTAACATTCCTCGAAACTCATTATCATTCAGTGTCGCGTCCCACTCCGGTCGGCGCTCGAAGTTATCAATGCGCATAATTCCGGTTGGAGAAATAGTTGTAAATCGAGGAGGAGTATTTACTACCTGAGAGTATCCAGATCCCGTAACGGAATATGCACCGCCAGAGACCGTCACTGCCACTTTTTCATTAGAGGAAAATACATGTGTCGTACCCCCTAGATCGAGCTGGAATGGCTCTGACGCCGATATTACCGGTGTACTTCCGGTGAATCCAATATGCACTCGCACTGCTCCTTGCGTAACCGTATCTGGTGTTGACGGCGCGCTGCCTGCCGGCGTAGAGGCGGGCGTGAATGAAGGGGTGTATAGTGGGGTCTGGGGTATAATCACAGGCGACTGTACCTGTTTTTTAATAGTAATGGTTGTCGTTTTCTTGGTCATCTTCACCTTTCCCATATAGACATCAAATTTGAGTTTGTCAGAGGCAAATGTTTTTGGAAGCGCTACCTGGAGCGTAAATGTTCCCGTTTCTCCCGGTGCGACCGAGCTTTCTACCATCGAGGTAGATATCATTTTTGTTCGTGAAGCTCCGGTTTTTTTGATAAGAGGAATTAATGCACTGTTCGACCTGTCCCATGCCTTTCCACCTACGTTTTTTATTCGTACAGTGGTGTTTTGCGTTGTATTTGCTGGTGCCTCTATGCGCACAGCTCCCATTGTCGCTGCCGCAAAATCTCTCTGATATACAAATGTCGAGAGGTTGAGATTCTTGTCTGCCATCCACGTCAATCCTTCGACGACCGGCGTTAGGGCTTGTGTAATCGTGTCGTTTATATCGGGCGCCTTAACCGTAACTATAAACCTACCTATCTCGCCCGGTCTCACCACCGGCTGCTGCAGTAAGCCAATTCTCGTACCGCTTGTCGTCGCGAACACGCCCGCCTTATCTCTTGGGTGGTCCGCTCCTAACTTCACATTTTTATTTCCTGAGTTTTGCCAGTTCACATTGCCAGTATTTTTCAGATCGAACCACGCTGTGAATTTTTCTCCTATCTTCATCACCTTTGGAGGAAGTGAAGATGCCACGACATCATATGAAAAAATGGCTGGTGTAGATTGCGTGGAAATTCCAATATATTTATTCAATTTCGTTTTTCCATTAATTACCGGGATGAGTTTAATGATCTTGAGGCCGCTCTTGAATCCTCCCGCGAGCTTCACGGTAAAGTTCGCACTCTCACCCGGGCTGATCGATCTTGCATAATCCAAAGGGAATGTAACGCGACCACTAGGCGGCATCACTTGAATATAGTCCCTGAGCGCGTCGAAATCGCTTACGACGAGAGAGGTGGATGCGTTCCATGTTTGTGTGCCCGTATTTTTTATAGCGATGGTGAGATTTTTTTCTTTCTCAGGGTCGAGCGAGAGATAGAATATTCCACTCTGATCATCGAAGTTGTAACCCGCATCTTTTTGCTTTTTAAATAAAGGCTCTTCCACTGTTGTTTCCAAATCGGTTTTGGCTAGCTGGGCGACGAATGGAAGCTTGTCATAGAGGTTTTTCCCGGGGCACGTAGTAGACATTACATCTCTGTGACCGAGAACATTATTCGTAGCCTGTCCTCGAAAGATGGATTTTCCGGTAGGGTCGATGCTATGAATTTTTGTTTTTTCGGAGATGAGCCGAGCGAGTGCAACGAGCGAGGCGTCAGATACGTCTCCTGTCTCGTAGTTTCCCATTACAGAAATTCCAATGGCTCCAGCGTTAGACTTTCCGGCATGTGCCCCGATTACCTTCTCTCCTCCGTATCTTCCTTCATATATATTCCCCTGTGGATCTACGATGTAGTTATAACCAATATCCCCCCACTGCCTCCCCATCGCATGCCAGTGGTAAATATCGCGAATTGCCTGTGCAGGATTATCAAGATTAGCCGTTGACGCTGTATGATGCACTATTACCTTGCTCACCCTCTCGGTGTACTCAAGCGGCCATGAAAGAAGTTCTCCTTTTTCGTTTGTCGTAATTTTTCTTACAATCTGAAGTTCGTCCGAGAATTTATCCGTATACCCGGCATCCAATTTTACGGTTGGTGGGACCGTCTCGCTACCCTTATATGCTCTTAGGGACTCATCGGCACCCCACTCTGATCGTGAAATAATCTTAATTCGATCATGAGAGATCATGTCCTGCGTAATTTCTGCCGATATATATGACTTTCCTGCTATACCTGCGATTCCCCTACCTTCTTGTGCGTGGATAGTAGTGATACTTATATTCGATATTACTGGCGTAGCTGATCCATCCCCCATTACTATCACTCTATACTGGTATGCCTCACTCAAATTCATCGGAAGAAATGCCGACTCGATGCCTGCCACCTGACTCTGCTCGCCCCCTTCATCTTTATGATCCCCATCACGTGGGATGGAATACCACTCACTCCATACTCCATTCTGCAAAAAATGCATTTCGAACTCAATGCTTGTGCCTTTTGGCACAAATTCATTCCACGTTAGACCTACAGAAGAGAACGCTATCTTTGGCTTGATTATCCGGCTTACATATTCACTAAAAATTTCATAGGGTGAGCCGGGGTTCAGAGAGGCTAGATCCCGCTTTTGCAGTGACCGACTTTCGGGGAATATCTGAGTTTGCATCGAGGAAGCGGGCGCACTATAGAGAGCAGCCCCAACCATAATAATAGAGGCGAGCACCACTGACTTCAAGCGATTTGATATATTTATCATCATCTTTCCTTTATTCTACGCCATTTTTCAGCTTCA
>CAYHGS010000037.1:0-10424 GCA_964356305.1 uncultured Candidatus Peribacteria bacterium | reverse complement strand
ATAATCTCCCTCTACTTCAAAGATAATTCTTAAGTCAAATCCTGCAGATATACTCCTTTTACCTTTTGCTTTTCCCGCAAGGGCGTGATTTCTTAATTGTTCATCGAATGGATTTTTTTTGCAAAATCAATATAGCATTATCGACTTTTTTTCTACTTTCACTCGATAATTTTATATATTTTTTATCAAATGATTTTTTAAAATAAACAATCATTTCTTTTTAACTTGTTTATGGAGATAAGCAATCGCCTCTTCGGCCGAATGAAATGGTCCAATCGATTCGTCTTTTTCCGCTTCGAGAATTTCATCTTCAAATTCTTCCGTGAATCCGTTTACGGTGAGGTTTTTTCTAATACTAAAAGGAATGGATTGTGTCGCCACTACTTGATGAAGAAACATTCTCATGGCCGTTGAAACGTCGAGGCCAAGCTCTGCGAGAATTTTGTCAGAATCTTTTTTGAGTTTTTCGTCGATTCTGATTTGGTAGGCTTTTGTCATAGTGTATTGTTTTGTAATGTAAATGTAGTGCCTTTGTGGTGCAATTGTACATCAAATGCATAGCAAATGCAAATATATTATCCACCTTGTCATTTTCGAGAGATCTCCCTCTCGTACCATTTTTTTTAGCTTCTATTATCCACATTCCGGCTTTGACTATTGACATTTATCCAAATATATATTAAAATTCTGTTCCTTAAATTACATCATGCATACTCCTCCTGTATCGCCACAGCCAACGGCAGATATTACCGATGTGGACATCGTTGATTTAAATCAATATCGAGAGGAATTCTGCCGGCTCGCACTGGAGAAAGGTCTGTGCAAGGAAGCGGACCTGGAAAGAGCATTTGCGGCCAATATTTATTCACCGACATTTTTTGTATATATAACGGAGGCGTTTCGAGCTAAAAAGGGAAAATACTCTGTTGGAGATTCATTCTGGTCGTTTTTCGTTGCTACTGAATATGGCTCACGTTCCCGCGCCGATGTCGATCTTGGCGTACAGTGCCTGAAGGCAACTCGTCACCTTCTTGCTGACGAAGGAACCTATAATGCGTGCTGGAACATATTAAAAAATGTTCTATACAAGAAAGATCTTCAACGCGACATCCCAGGTCTTGTAGCCGAGATTGAATCTACCTATAGCATATTTCGAAAAGCGCTTGGACCTAGCGAATATTGGAACGACCATCATTATTTTAATCATGCGGTTATTGCCAAACACTCACGTGAACCGCAGAGGGATATGACACTTCTTGCGAAGTATCGACTGGCATATGCCGCAGACCCCGAAGCTCTACGGGCTTATTATGCTGAAGGGCATCACTATATTTGCCATGCTGATTATTGGGGTAGAGGCTCAACTGATCTTTCTAAAAATCCTCTTCCATCTCCTGAAGAATTACAACTTCGATCGCGCATTGCCAAACTGGAAAAATATCCTTCTTTTGCCGAACAGGATCGTATCGTTGATACCATGATGCGTATTCCCGATGCACCGTTACGTATTCAGACATTTCATCTATTCTTTTTGTTTCTCTCAAAAGATGTCAGCTTGCGAACGTTTGAGGATCTTCTGCAATCGCTCGTTCATCAAGATTGTGAAGCGACTCCCGTTGATAAAGAACATGCCCATTTACTTTCGGGTTGTCTCACTATTATTTCCGGATTAGATAAAGGAGAACTTGTAGTGGCTATGTCGATTTTTGCCAATATGCTCGAGCTGGATCAGGAACATATGCTTCCGCTTATCCCCCTTTTTGAACAGGAGAAATTTGAAGAGTTGGAACAAATGCTCTACCGTATGAGACTGCAGGAACACGCCGCCAAGTATCCTGAAAAGCCGCTTGATGAGGTACGAACTGCTTTTTTGACGAGAGAGTTTGAGGATTCGGAAGTTCCCGATGAGGCACTTTTGGACGATGCGATACATATTTATGAAGATATTCTTGAACAAGGCCGTGGACTTTTGGGACATTCTGATGGCGAAATTAAACGTCAACTAGAAGAGCTCTGTGTGCCATTCCAGGCTGTCAAAAAGAAGAAACGAAAAGAACAAACTGACGCAAAAGATGTCGGAATATTTACTAAAAAGTTTGCCAAATTAATACATGTGAATGGGTCCTTTGTGGAATTCCCGGAAAGTGCCGAAACACCAAAAGCAGAATCTCCTATGCAGGAGCCAGTTCTCGATCTAGCGTTCAAAGTTCGATTTTTTGCCTTGCTGCGTGAATTATTCAAGCGGGAGTTTGGAGTGTATCCCTACAATACTCAACTTCTCGCCATTCTCCTCATGACCGGAGAACAGGACGATGGCATACGTGGCGTCTATCAACAAATAAAAACAGGAGAAGGAAAATCTCTTATACTTGCTCTAACATCTGCCTACCTAGCGATACAGGGGAGACGTGTCGATGTTATTACGAGTAATCCATACCTCGCAAAACGCGATGCGATGAAATTTACAAAATTTTATGGACAGCTCGATATTTCGACCGATGCATTCAGCATTCATGGTAGCGAGGCTGCGCTCGATTCAAATCCGAATATCGTTTATACAACGAATGCGGATATGATTTTTGCATATCTCTCTTGTCAGCTCAATTCCAAGCCATTTTTTCACAATGATCGTTTCGATGTTGCCGTCGTGGATGAGGCGGATAATCTCTGTATTGATCTGAGTGAACAGAGTTGCCGAATCGCCAAAGAGGCTCCATCAATATTTAGCGAGGAGACACTTCGTGGCATGCTAACATTCGCAGATTCTCATCAAAAAAATATCTATACCGATTTACCCGGAACTATTGCTGATTTTCAAAAAGAATTTCCCGGAACTGCTGAAATCCATCCCATTTATATCGGCTTGTACTTACGATCGGCGCTTCATTCCAACAATGTTATTCAAGATGAAGACTATGTTATTCGCGATGAAAAAGTTATTATTATTGATGTTCACCATACCGGTCGCGTGCAAGAAAAAACTCATTGGGGACAGGGGCTCCACGAGTTTGTGACACTTCGAAATAATCTCAAACTTCAGCCTCATTTCGGCGTTTCCGCTCAAATGAATCATCCTTCTTTTATTCGCAAATATGCAAATATTCATTGTATCTCTGGAACATTTGGAGATGCCGTGGATCGCGAAGAAATATCTGATGTATATGGCATGAGAGGGTTTGACGTACCTTCCCATCATCATTCGAAACGCAAGGATGAAACCATATCGATCGTACCTGCATCAACTGAGTTTTTTGCTCGCCTGGAACAGAAAATACGGATGTATCATGAACTAAAACGTCCATTACTTATTATTACTTCTTCCGTACGTGAATCTTTCGCTGTTCATACATTCCTGCAGGAACACGGATACCCGGTACAGCTCCTTAATGATGTGAAAAATATTGATGCGGCAGGTGTTGAGCGACATGAAGGAGAAATTATCGATCGTGCCGGACACGCTTCAATGATAACGGTTGCCACGAGCGTTGCTGGTCGCGGAGCGGATATCACTCCCGATCAGGAAGCGATTGAGGCCGGCGGCGTGCATGTACTTATGACGTTCTTACCCTTTAATAAACGCGTGGAGTATCAAGGACGTGGCCGAGCTGGACGACAAGGCAAACCCGGTTCTTCCGAAATACTAGCCTGTCTCGAGTCAGATCTTTTTGTTAAAAATCTTCCGCGAGATTTACAAGAAGTGCTTCATGCTGTAGTCGCAGAATATGGTCATGACAGCAAGGAATTGCAAATGGCGTTTGAATTTATACGAAAGTGTAATGGCTTGCTTGCATCTCAATTACGTGTCGTTAATCTCGAAAAGGATGAACTTATCAATGAGGCGCTTCAAACATATTTTACAAAAATTTCACAAGTTTCCGGAAAGATCCATCACTCAAATTCAGCACTTCGAGGTGAACCTCGTGAGCTGTCCTCCTTTATTGTCTCTTCTTTTCTCGGCGATACGTGGGTAAGTGAATTTGATTATGTAGATGCGGTGATCCGAAATGATGATATCGTATCTATTCGACGATCTTCTCAGCCCGAAGACAATGTTGTTACTATCGATATACAACCTGCCGTTCATAGAAAAATTCAGGCTGCCTTCCATCGCTCGTTTGGCGTATCGATTGATGAAGTTATGAATTTACGTGATGTACGTTTCATCATGATCGTTACTATGCTATGGAAGTATTATCGATCTCGCCTTGAAGATGTTCAGCGACGTGTAATGCAATTTGACCGTTCTCATGTGTCCCAGATGGTTCGAGCTCTTCAGGACAAAGTTGATGCGGCGGCGAGGACCTGCGAAGAGAAGTTTACTGGCGCTACCGTGACCGATATTAAAGATTTTCTCGAGAGAAGAAAAAATAAGTAATTCATGGTTTGCTGTGGGAAATTTTCTGCTATACTGCCGCCACTATGAGTACTTTATTGGATGTATTGAATGATCGGCAGAGGGAAGCCGTTACTTGCACGGAAGGGCCGCTTTTGGTCATTGCCGGGGCGGGTTCGGGGAAGACGAAGGCGTTGACCCATAGAATTGCGTATTTGATTCAGGAAAAAGGCATTCCGGCTTGGAATATTTTAGCGGTAACGTTTACCAATAAAGCTGCCAAGGAGATGAAAGAGAGGGTGGCGAGACTGCTGGGGGTGCAGGTGCCGAAAGAGTGGGATCAGGGAGCGGGATCCGAGTCGGCTCGCGCTGCGCTGCCCGTGATGGGAACGTTTCACTCGGTTTGCGTGAGATTGTTACGGAAGTATGCGCATTTATTGGATTATGAAAATCAGTTCACCATTTATGATGCGAATGATCAGCAGATTTTGATGAAACAACTGATGACGGAACATCAAATTGATGACAAAAAGATGAATCCGAAGGCGGTACTCGGGGCTATCTCGGGTGCGAAGAGTCAGATGATCGGACCGGATCAATATTCGAAATATACTGATTCTTTTTTCACGGAAAAAGTAGCGGAGTTATATGGTCCATATCAGAAACATTTGCGAAAAAATGGAGCAATGGATTTTGATGATTTGCTGGTGAATATGGTGGAGTTGCTTCGTGGATTTCCTGATGTGTTAGCGGAGTTACAGGAGAAATTCCGGTACATCATGGTGGACGAGTATCAGGATACAAATCATACGCAGTATGTCCTCATGAGTTTATTGGCGGCGAAGTATAAAAATATTTGCGCCATCGGTGATGATGATCAGAGTATTTATTCTTGGCGCGGTGCGACGATTAAAAATATTTTGGATTTTGAAAAAGATTATCCGCAGGCGCGCGTGGTGGCGTTGGATCAGAACTATCGTTCGACGCAAAATATCTTGGATGCGGCGTACGGAGTTATCTCAAAAAACCGCAAGCGGAAGGATAAAAAGCTATGGACCGAGAAAGATGGCGGGGAAACTATTAAGGTGTGGATGGCGCGCAACGAGCGTCATGAGGGCGAAATGGTCGCAGAGGAAGTTCTTCAACGATTGCGTGCCTATGAAAATCCTTCCTACAAAGAGTTTGTCGTCCTGTATCGAACCAACGCACAATCTCGCGTAATGGAAGAAATGTTTTTGCGTTATGGAATTCCCTATAAAATTATTGGGGGTACGCGATTTTATGATCGTAAAGAAATTAAAGACGTTATGTCGTATTTGAAACTCATTGTAAATCCTCGTGATTCCGTCAGCCTGATGCGCATTATCAATGTGCCTACGCGCAAGATTGGAACCAAAACGCTCGAAATCATTCAGACATTTGCCGCTGCGTACGATATGACGCTGTTTGCGGCAATGGAACAGGCTCACCATATTCCCGATCTCGGATCGAAGGTTATGGTGGTGCAAGATTTTGTAAAATTAATTCGCGATCTACAAAAAGTAGCGAGCGAGTGCAGTGCTTCCGGTGTGATTAAACATGTTTTGGAAGATGCAAAATATCGTGACTTTCTTGCAGACGGAACCGCGGAGGGCGAGGAACGTTTAGAAAACGTACGCGAACTTGTTTCCGTGGCGAAAAAATATGATGGCCTCGATGCTGGCATGTCTTTGCGGGTTTTCCTCGAAGAGGTTGCACTGATTTCTGATGCTGATCAAGTAGAGGAAAAAGATAATTCCGTAACCTTCATGACCATTCACGCGGCGAAGGGATTGGAATTTACGCATGTATTTGTGGTTGGATTAGAAGAGGGAATTTTTCCAAGTGCTCGTAGTTTACTGGAGCCAGATCAACTCGAAGAAGAGCGTCGCCTCATGTATGTGGCTGTCACACGCGCTCGCGAGCGGTTGTATTTGTTGCACGCACAGGAACGACTTCTCTATGGAGAGTATAAATCAAACTCCGCGTCACAATTCGTGGAAGATATATCCGATACTCTTATTGAAAGAAATTATTTATCCACCGCATCATTAAATACCGGCGCATTGCGAAAAGCGGGAGGTATCAGCGACGAGATGGGAAGATTGGAAGACATGTACCAGGGCAGAGGCAGAAGTTTTGGTGGTCATGGTGGACTTGGCCAACATAGAATAAATACTGGAACGGGATCAAATTCACCTGACGGTGAATCACGTGTTGTTCGCATGGTGCCCATGGAGGACGTTGAAAGTCCCTTCACTGAACGAGACCGTGTTCGTCATCCCGTATTCGGCGATGGCATTGTTTTGAATATTGTCGGAGGAATTATTACGGTGGTGTTCGAAAATCCATCGGTCGGTACGAAGAAATTAGCTTTGAGTATTGCGCCGTTGGAAAAGGTAGGGTAATATCTTGCCTAACTTTTGTTATTTTTTGCTATGGCTTTATCTTCCTCCGCCGCCCCTTTTGATTCAGATGCAGTGCAGCATGATGCCCATGTTCGAGCCCATCGTGATCATCTGTTTATAAGAGAGATGACTGAATCTTCCGACAGAAGAGTTCTTCTTGCTCGTACGAGCTGGGATGCAGCTGCCAATTTTACCGATGGAACGCTGGATAATCATGGAATTGGCTATCATCAAGATTCAACTACGGGACGCAAAATTGCTTCCGTTACGGCCCACGAACCTACCCCTGAAGACAATGGTTTTCTTGCTACCCATTCTGATATACCTGAAAATCCAAAGATCCTCTCTTTCTTTCTTCAATATCCATCTTCCCGCACCGAAGCCTCTCCTCCTATTCGTGCAAGTCTCCAAATTGCCCCCATATCTGATAATCGTTTTCGGCTTCTCTCTTTTGCCATGAGCGACGATACACTACCTCTTTCAAAACGTACTGATATTATGAGTGATCTTCTTCGCGGTATGGATGATTTTATGACACGGGTTGCCACCCGACGTGGAAAAGTCTGTACGGTGGTAGACGCAACCGATACACCTACTTATGCGCAAGCACTGTGTGGGGCTGGGTACCGTGTCAAGAAGGGGAGCCCCGGCAAGGATGCGGATGCGAGCTACGAGAAAGCAAGTCGTGATATGGAAATCCTACGAGCTGTTTTTGCATTGATTCGCCATGGTATACAGCTGCAAACTCTTATCATCGATAGTGGAGCTGAGGGCTCTTCTCCTCTTGATGACCTGCCTCAACATAACGATGGCGCACCATATTATATTATATTGGAAAAACAATTTCATCCCCTCAAAAATGACACTATGGAGGCACTTCTTGCTCGTCTCCAATCTGGTTTTGGCGGGATAATCGGATAGAGTCGATATCGCCTTCAGCCTTTTTCCCTCTCTATTTGCTCAATCAGAGAGACTATTTCTTCGTAGAGTTTCATCTTCTTACCGCTTTCACTTGCCGGATTATTACCCCCTGCAAATTTCATCGTAAGTCTTTTTTCTCCATAATATCTCTTGAGATCCCTTAAGTCTTCTTTTGATATATGAGCAATAACATTTCGTGTTCCTTCGCTTATGTTTCCATCT
The DNA here is from genome assembly GCA_964356305.1 of uncultured Candidatus Peribacteria bacterium. Taxonomy (GTDB): domain Bacteria; phylum Patescibacteriota; class Gracilibacteria; order UBA1369; family UBA12463; genus CALREA01. The sequence continues at coordinate 2,522 of CAYHGS010000037.1, read as the reverse complement.
TTTTCGATTGCATTCATAACATCACCCTTCCAATCTATTTTTAGAAAAACTCTTTTATCGCCTTCACTACTATCTTCTTCGCTCAAAAGTGGCTTCTTCCACTTTGGCAGCTCTATTTGCAACTCTGTTTTTACCCTATTCGCATCTAATTTTACTCCGGATATATCGGAAAATATCTGCATAAATCTATCCCAGCTCATTGTTTTTTTCAGATTACCCGTATCGTGCGGATTCACGACGGTTACCTCCTTTTTCTTTCCATCTATATTCGTAACGGCATAGGCATGTCTCTGATAGAAAAAATTCTCAGCATCCATGAAATATCTCTCTCCTTCGCCAAATTCCCGATGTTTTCCCGCCTTCTTGAAGGGGGTTATCAGATGCCGCGGTGTATTCGCGGTTATAATAAAATGATCCGGATTCAATGCGGCTTCTTGCAAAAGCTTTTCCACATTTTTTCTATCGTGCGTCCTTGAATCTATGGTGGCATTATAAGCCTCTCTACCGATATTTACCTCATGGCAAAGCTTATTCCCGAGCATAAATAGCAAAAAATCATCACCGTGCCCACCTACTACTACCACCAATGTCTCTTCACCTTTTTCGTCGACTATTCTGCCCTTCTCTCTGTTTATCTCTTTTCTGCGGCGACCAAACGCTCGCTCGAGAATAATATCGCCCTTTCCTCCCTGAATTGGAAATCTATATTCCGATCTATTTTTTTTCTTATTCCACACTTTTTGCCCATTCAATTCTTTTGGTGTTATTACGACACTACTTTTCTCTTCATCTCCAAGAAATTTTACTTCCCATCCAACGATTCCATCCTTGTTATCCTTACGCTGAATCGTTTTACGTAATGCGCCCTCAAAAACGTCATTATGTTTTAAGGCATAAATGGCGGCGACCATATAACAGTCTCCAACATCCGATGATTGAACCATATCCAAATCACGTTCGCGGCCCGGATAGAGATCCTCCATAGGATCATAATTCTCCGGGGTTTTTGGAGGTTCTTCCCTTCCTATAGCTCTTCGTAGTGCGCCACCAATCAAACCACTAAGTCGTGATATCAGGCCTGAGGTTCCTTCGCCTTCTCGTCCTTCTTTTGGTATACTGGGGTTTTCAATAACCTGATGTTCCTCATCGGCCCTAGGCTGGACTATGCTGGATTGAATATGTGTATTTGGCATTTTTGTATTGTATCATATTTTAGTGTTTTAAGAAAGCACCTGAGTCTGATGGTTCAGCTTTGTACATATGGATTAAATCACTATAATTTACTTGTAAATATCCTTGCGATGGCCGAGGTCTAGGACTTCCACGATAATACGATGAGAATCGATGGAATACATAATTCTAAATGGCCAGGCGCGAAGTGAGTAGGCACCTTTGTAATCGCCGTGGAGTTTTTTGCCGATGAAGGGATTTGTCGCGAGAAGATTTATGGCGCGGCCGATTTTTATTTGCCAAGATTTTGGAAGTTTCAGAAACTTCTTTTCTGCGTTTGGCTGGATGATAATTTTATACATGTTATGGAAGGTTTAGTTCTTTTTTCACCTCCTCCCACGGTCTTCCTAGTCCTTGTTTCGATTCTTTCATGCCTTGCTTAATCCCTTTTACCAATTCTGGGTCGGACATAATCTCGAGCGTTTCCATGAGACCTTCGTAGTCTTCATATGAGAGCATAACAACTTTCGGTTCTCCATCGACCGTAATGGTAATTTCTTGGCCGGGATGTTGAGCTGTTTCGATGAGCTTGAAAAATTCACGGCGCGCATTGGTTGCCGAGAGCATGGATTTCTGATGTGTGACTTTTGGTGATGTTACCGATGGCTTTACAGGATGCTTTGTAGGTTGTTTTTTCATATGTACATTATAACGTACATAATGTGATTTGGTCAAGGTGCTGCTGTCTGAGAAGACCCCAGTTTTCATAAAATTGGCACATTGACTTTGCTACCTATTAGTTCATGACGCTATTAATGTCAAAAAAGTGCCATTTTTAAAGCTAAAAGTTTTCCCGGGAAAAGAAATGAATCAGAAAATAAAAATAAAATATTACCATAGATCAGCTTTTGATGATTTTTGGAGTGGCTTACGAAAGCTGTTTTTTTGGTACTGGAAAAACTGGGGTCTTTTTAGGGTGCTGTTCATTGGGTGTGGAGTTATCGAAAAACGGGAACGGGAACGGGAACGGGACAGCCTCTTCGGCACGATTCCGCTGAACCGCCTACGGTGTCTGGGGAGTTGCTCCGTGCAGACGTTTTTGAGGCGTGCTGCACGGAGACTTTGAGATTACGGTACGATGTGACATTCTTGAGAGAAGTCGCACCCTTCTCGTAGAGATAGCTCGTCGGATATGCACGATGGAGAGAAAGTGCGCTCCATGTTTTTATCACTGACGAGAAATCATCTTTTCAGAGATGTACCGTTGAAGGCGGAAGAAACGTTAGTAGCATTTCTGGATGTTCACGGTTCCGGTTTTTTCGTAGTCGACGCAGTTCGTGTTGGAGTAGGTC
>CAYHGS010000036.1:0-10925 GCA_964356305.1 uncultured Candidatus Peribacteria bacterium | reverse complement strand
TAAACCCATACTTCTCGGCAAACTTCGCCGTCTTCTTTCCCGCTTCAATAAAAGCCCGCTTCGCGCTGTCCAGTGCACTGTAATTTACATGGTCAAACATGGCTCTATTTTACCACAAAAATGCATTATTATAATATGAAAGTATCATACACGATTATTTAGCTTTAAATTCGCACGAATGAGCTTTGGCACAGAATAGTTACCAAGAGGTGCCTTTTGGAGTGTGTTTTTGAAATGCTATGAGATAGATAGCAATTTCATAGCAAAATGCTAAGGATTTGCTAGCAATATGTTATCACTTCAAAAACGAGGAAAAAGAGGGTAATAAGCAACTGAGATTTGCGTGTCAGAAAAATAGCAAGAAAATTTCAACCAGATGTCAGGGAAATGTTAGATCCGGGTGCTACCGTAGTATCATGACATCTAAAATCCTTATAGAATCTATCTATTACCATGCGTGGGCAACGGCTTCGAAATCCAATTTGAGCCTGCTGCACAATCTGCGCGCACGTTTCACCTCATTCGAATATGCGTGGAAACACGCTACAAATCAGCTCCTTGCCACACTTTCTCCGGAATCGGATATAGTAACGCAAAAAGCAAAAATGGACCCGAGGAAAGAGTGGGAAAAACTAGAAAAATCGACTATACATCTGATTTTACAGGAAAATCCCGACTATCCCGCGCTTCTGAAACAGCTGCCACACCCGCCGATTGGCATTTATGTGCAGGGAAATTTGTACAAAAATGCATCATCAGCAAACCCCCTTACGCAAACGCTCACGCAGTACACTCCCCTTAGCGTAGTTGGCACGCGTCGACCCTCTCCTTATGGCATTATACAGACACAAAAGATTATTCAGTCGCTCGCGCAAACCAAAACACTGATTATCAGTGGGCTCGCTCACGGTATAGACACGATCGCGCACGAAACAGCACTCCTCGAAGATCTGCCAACGTGGGCCGTAATTGGGCACGGACACAACGCCTTCTCATATTCCCGCATGTCACTCGTGAATCTCATTCGCGAATCAAATTTTGGATGTATTATCTCCGAATACGCGCCAAGCACGCCCGCGCTTGCCTACCATTTTCCGCAACGCAACCGCATCATCGCCGGACTCTCCCAGCACACGCTCGTCACGGAAGCACCAATCAAATCAGGCGCCCTCATAACAGCACACAGTGCCTTCGAGATGAACCGTGAGGTCTTCGCCCTCACCGCAGACATCGACCGTACCGACTGCGCCGGAAACCTCGACCTCATCGAAAGAAGCATTGCCACTCCGATCACGTCCTACCATCAACTCCCGGGGATACTTCATGGTATCTCGAAAAACTCGCAGCAGTCCCTGTTCAAGCCACCTAGGCAATTCAGCGACGCTCACCTCCAGAGCATAGTCGACACGCTCACCTACAAGCATGCCACTCCCGTGTCTCAACTTATGGAGTCTACGAAAATCCCAAATATCGGCCTCCTCTTTCAAAAACTTTCCGAACTCGAAATCGAGGGACTTATTGAGCAAGTCCCGGGAGGGTATAGACTGAAAAAGTAGAAAGGCTACATGCTCGGAGTTATAGCACCTGTTGATCCATCCATCTCGACCCGGTCGCCCATGGAGAGGCCTAGATATGCTATATTCACATTCACAATGACCGGCGTTCCACTCTCGCGTGCGACAATGGCAAGATGTGATAATAGGCCACCTTGTTGAGAGATAATTCCTTTGAGTGATGGCAGGTAAGGGGCTAAATCAGGAGAAAGAATTTCCGTGTAAAGAATAGGATTCGCGACATCATTAATATGATCCCTATCTACCAAGATTCCCTTTGCCTTTCCAGCAGAAACACCTTGGGCTATTGCGGTATCTTGTATAGGGGCATAACTTAACCTCTTCGGGAGATGAAAATTATTATATTGTTCATATAGTTTTTTTCTCTGAAGAAATTCCTCCTCATTTGGGATATTTTCCAAAACCTCATTTATAGTAGCAAAATACATGAGCGCAGGGTTCTTTGATGATGCAGTAATGGATGTTCGAAGAGCGTTGATATGGGCTACCGTTAGCCATCTTCCGTATTCTCTCAGGGTACTGAAGTTTTTAGCATGGCGAATAATTGGCAGGAAATATTGCTTCTTCCATGAGGGGAGGTTGTTGAGCCATTCCTTCGCTGCGCTACTTTCCTGAGTTATGATTTTTATCACGGCAAATGCACTCTCGTCACGTATTTCCAATGCATTTCCTATTAGATTTTTCATCGTTGAGGGTACATCTATTTGATATCCTTTATCATCGTCATGCTGAATAGTAAGTGCCTCTGCTGGCGATATTTTTTCCTTGGAGAGTGCAAATTCGAGAGAGCTCAGAGCTTTTTGCGTCAGAAGATTTATCTCAAAGATACATTCATATGCCTTCATAAAATCCCTTCTTTTCTCGTCGAGTGATGTATTTTCGAATGATACATTTTTAAGTTCATTCTTAATTTTTTCTAGGATTTTTTCCGACGAATCAGTCTTAATTCGCCGAAGATGCCAGAGGTTTTTTATGGTTGTCCACACACCGGAAAATTGTGAGAAATGGGGCTTACCGTTAAGGTTTTTCAGATAACTATAGGATGGAAGGATGGTTTTGATTTCTTCTTCTCGATTTACGTAAAGTTCATTCCCAACAATTTCCAGCATCATCAGTGGATTATATGTAATTCCATACGATGCATATGTTTTTTGAATGGGGCCATTTGACGAATAAATATCTTTCAGAATAGAGAGCGTCATAGGAGTCGGACGTTGCGCAATTTCACTAATTTCTGTTTTTTCGAGAAGATATGCTGACCGCCCGATGAATAGAGTATCAAGATATTTGTCCTGTTCGAAATCGGATAATGCCCGTGTTGTAATTGGTCGTGCCTGTAGAAAGTGCCAAGTGCCATTTTGTATGCACCACTCAATATCCTGCGGCATCCCAAACAAACTCTCAATTGCCTTACAGATATCTATGGCATTTTTGAGGTCGGGCAGCTCGGAGACAGGGTACGGTTGAGTCCAATAAAAAGCCAATTTTTCAGGTTTAATCTCTCCCCCAACGATTGTTTCTCCGATTCCTTGATGATATTCGAAGACCATTTCTCGTCCACTAATCGGGTGACGAGTGAATGTGATACCGGCATAATCGGCCAAAATATATTTCTGAACTAATATAGAAAACTGATCCAGGTTTCCGCCAAGAAAATGATAAGCATGCGTTATGACTTCGGTAATCGCTGCCGCGAGCTGATAGGGAGATTGATCTATTTTTGTTTTGAATTGCCCGGCAAAAGCACGTTCCTTGCTATCCTCAATAAGCGCACTCGAGCGTACGGCATATCGAGTTTGCGGAAATTGATGGGTGATTTCTTTTACGAGATCAACAATAGATTTTTCATGAGGTATTCCATGGGCATCGAGGAGATTTTTCACTACGGATGTAGGAACGGCAATAAACTCAGGAACCGAAATATCTGCATCCTGTAGCGACTTTAGTGCAATAGTTTTTCCTCCAATCTCATGGCGATGTTGCGCGAATTCTTTCGGTATTAGTATCATAGAGTTATATTAATACTCCCAAGGTTTAGCATAACGTCCGAGAAAAATGTTGCCGCGTTTTTCAAGTTTAATGCCCGCTACCTTTGCATCGAAACAGCTAATGAAATCGTCACATATTGTTATAACGCTTTTATCCTGAGGAACTTGATCGAGAGCGGCAGCAATTTTGCTAGTCGGAGTATAAATCATAGGGATATTTACACTTCCGGGAATATGAGATTTAAGAAATTTCTGAGGGTCACGAGAGTCGACAAGTACGGTGCCATCTTTTTGTTTTGACTTCACCTCGCTTGTTGAGAAAACCCGAAGATATTGATCACTTCCATATTTTGAGGTGAATTTGATGCCACCCTGCCACGTGCCACCGGCGGCGAACCAACCATTGGCGCCATTCTCTACATATCGAGCCTGAATATTTTTTGTACGGAGAAATGTCGCTACATCTTTTCCTCGCATGCCAGACCAGCAGAACACATAAACAGTTTTATCGCTCGGGACATCAATCCACCTTCCCGCAACCAGATCGGCAAATCGAATATGAACACTTCCAGGGAACTGTCCGATTTCATACTCCTCATCCTCGCGAGCATCGAGAACGTAGGCATTTTTATTCTGACTAAGGACTGATTTGAGCTGCTCGTTTGTAACCATGAGGGGTGCGCTGGCGCTAGCCACAGGGAGTGTCGCTGGAGTAACTGCCGTAGCCGTTTTTGGCAATACGCGAACCTGGGAATTTGCGACCGAAAGCTTTCCGGAAGCATCTTCGGCGATAGTCATCAGCACGGCATATTTCGTCTCCACCTTGCCTTCTTGCAGGGTAAGGAGGAGAGAGTATTTTGTATCATCAATAGCTTGAATGTCATTTACCGCAACGGATGTTATAGCCTTATACCAACCTGCGTATGTTTCGAGAGGCACTGATTTTTTTGACATTTCATATGCTTCTTTTATTTTCCCCGTGCCAATATTCCCGTAATATTCTCTGATGAATGTTATGTAGGAGTTTTCTTGTGGAGTAATAGTCTCAACATCCGGTGACGATACGGGTGTTTCCTTGAGTTTATCAAGAGAATAATTTTCCGGAGAGAGAGGCTTATTGTTCATTTGCGTTTCCGCAAACCACTTTTGATATTCTTTTTCTTGTTGGTTCTGGCTATAAACATATGCGCCTCCCAGGGAAGAGGCTGCCACCACAAGGGCAACGGCAGACCAGAAAAGTTTTTTATGCTTGATGGTATCAAAATACACTCGAGCGTACTGTCGCGCTGACGCAATGATGGCTGTCAGGAAGAGTACGGCAATGGAAAAAATCTGGACGACCTGTGATCCTACGCTAAAGATAAAATCCGGAGGCGGAACAGCATGGGCATTTTGAGTTGTTCCAACGAGAGCCAATATGAATATACTTATCAAAAAATAGATTTTCATGATTTGAAGTATATCACACCGCAATATTCGTCGCCTCAAACACCTCCTCCATCGTTGTTAGTCCCTGAAGAACTTTCAAAATTCCATCTTCCTGCATCGTAATCATGCCTTTTTTTCTTGCAGCCTCGAATAACTTCGGAGCGCTAGTCTTGGCCAAAATTAACTCCTGAAGCTCGGCATCAATCGTGATAATTTCCACAATAACAACTCGTCCCTTGAATCCGGTATTACTACATTTTTCACAACCCTTACTGACGAGCATATCGGTCGGCAATACTGCCAACGTAGGGATCTTCACCGTAATATCCGGAACAACGGCACGAATAGTTTCGATATCTTTTGCGAACTTCGCTTTTTCATCTTCGGTCATCGGACGTTTTTCTGCGCACGCGCAAAGTTTCCGCACCAACCGCTGCGCGATAATGGTATGCAACGCGGGAGCCACAATAAACTCCGGCAGTCCCATATTCACAATACGAGGGATAGTTTCTATAGCGCTATTCGTATGCAACGTCGATAGCATCACATGACCCGTCAAAGCCGCTTGCGCGGCCACGGTAGCCGTCTCCAGATCTCGGATTTCACCTACCATCACCACGTCCGGATCCTGACGCAAAATCGTGCGCAAGCCACCCGCAAAATCATATCCGTGCGTCGGATCAATCTGACTCTGCGAAATCCCCGTCAGATGATATTCAATTGGATCCTCCAGAGTAATCACCTTCGCGTCCGGCTGATTAAATTTCCCAAGCAGCGAATACAGCGTCGTCGTTTTTCCTGATCCCGTAGGTCCCGTCACCAAGACCATTCCATGCGACAGACTCGATAATTTTTCCATTTTTTCTAGATAGGCTCCCTGGAATCCCATCTCGGCGAAACCCAATAATGACCTACTGCTATCTAATAATCTACATACAAACGACTCGCCATACTGCGTAGGAATACAGGAAACACGAACATCAATTTTGCGATCATTTAACACGAATTCATACCTTCCATCTTGTGGAATCGTCGTAACATTCATCTTCATTTTGCACTTATATTTCAGCTGATTCACGACATTCAAATACGTCTTCATATCCAAATCAAAAACCTTGTGCAACTCACCATCAATACGGAATCGTACGCGCGCGCTCTTCTCCTCCGGCTCAAAATGCATATCGGATGAACCCGTTTTCATGGCTCCCACTTCAATCAAATTCAACGCTTCTTCCGAAGTGACTTTCTGAATCTTATCTTTCAAATCCGACAGCAATGTAATTTCTTTTTCAAAAGCACCGACACGAGCTTCCTCTACATTTGTCACAATCTCTTGTTTCTGCATCGACTGCTGCGCATCAAAAACCATGACAACTTGATTCAAGCTTTCTTGTGAGCACAGGTGGAACACCACCTCGTACCCGTTCCCTTTCCACGTTTCAATCTGCACCTTCGTCTCGGCAAACTCCGGATCCACTACGGCCACATGCAATTTTTTTCCAAAAAGAATAAACGGCATTAACTTATTCGCCAACGCCGCTTCCTTCGTAATCAGTTTAAGTAAATCGGGATTTATCGGCATCGTACCGACATCCACATAGGGAATATGCAACGTCTCCGCTTTGGACATCACCTCCTTCTCATGAATTCCGCGATTAATGAAGTCGAGGGCCTGTGACATCACCGGCGCTTTTCCATCGGCCGTCACCAATCCACCGCCACCCGCCGCACTCTGTGTCTTGAGATCCTGTACTGCCGTTGAAATGGATGAACTATCTGCCATAAAATATTTCTAAAAAATGCTTCTTGTATTTCTACCCATTATACCACGAATCAGCCTCAATGTCACGCATACCGGAGGTACATCCCAGAGAACTGACCCAGCCTCAAATAAAACAGTTGTTACGAAACCATAAATAGGAATATAATACAAATATATAATATGTAAATAGTATTATGAATAATACGTCATTCATACCATCTCCCGCGCAAACGAAGATTCTCGTATGGGAAGCCTTTCAGGAAATTGAGAGGAGGGACGAAGAAAAAAGAGCGAGGAGGAGCTCGGACGCCGAGAAAAAAACGCCATCGGCTATTGCTAGAATTATTGCCACGACTCGACAAGATCAAGTGGATAGTACTATCCCTCCGGATGACGAAGGGCGGTTAGTGTACCTCATGGGAAAAATAAACACACTCTCCGCAATAGACGCTCAGAAATTAGTGAGACTATGTCGTCTGCTCAAGAGCAAGGGTCGAATGATGAATGAGGAAGATTTTACGACTACCATGATGGCCTCTCTTCGGGCAAGCGGCATTGTCGGTATAGAGAAAATTGTCGAACTGCTTGAGCTAATCCTTCCAGGCAAAAATCCACAAACGATGGCGGAGGATCTCTACACGCTTATTCGTACGTCGCCGAATGGTGCCATAAATATTATTAATCCACATGGAAATATTCGAGAAGCCTCATATATACTTTCGAGCGATATTCCGGATGAAAACAAAAGGCCGATGGTCATCCTCTTATCCGGTTCAGCGACAGTACGGTTGAGTCGAAAAGGGACGACACTCACCGTCGAAAGTACCGAAGAGGTCAAAGGGGTGCCCACTCCGAGAAAAATTATAAAAAATTTCCCCCTGACAGAAGACACATCCATAACGATAGGTCGTGACTTTGCGCTTATAGATCCTCTTGGATTAAAAACAAAGTCAATGATTCTTTGTGATTGGGGTACGCTGGATCAGTCGGTATCACGTGCCGCGTTGAACATTCAGATTGAATCGGGTCGCATACACATTTTCGATCTTCATAGCGCAAACGGGGCCACTATCGAATTATGATAGCGGCCCCAAATTGAGAATATTGTTTTGAATTTATAATCCCTGACTTCTCGATCCTTTCGCCCGTCGGATAAGCTCATCTCGCAACTGCTCTGCGACTTCTTTGGAAAGGCCTGGTAGAACGCCCTCTGCATTTGAGCCGAATACACCATAGCGTGATACCTGGGCAGATGCTCCAGCAGTCTGAATATTCAAAGAGGAAAGCCCAAGTATACGTGCCAAGAGGCTACGGTGAATATCTACATTCTGAATTCTGTCATAGGGAATAGTGATATATTTTTTTGAAATAACACCTAGCTCCTGACGGAATCCGTCTTCTCGTAGTTCGTAGAAATAGAAGTAGTACGTAAGTCTGGCCCAAACATAAAGTAATCCGGCGAATACAAGTATAAAGGCTACAATCCATCCGATATAACCCATAAGCCCTAGGTCTTCGCTCATCCCTGACACGGCAGTAATCGTCCAGATTCCAAAAATAATACCGAGAAAGAGCCAGCGAAAGATCAAGGAGATAAAGAATAGCCAAACGGCTCGAGGGTGTAATTTTTGCATACTATTGTTGGGTGAATGAACTGGAGCAAATTATACGCAAATCAGCCTCAATGTCACGAACTATAGGTAAACGAACGCAAATAAGCCATTGATTTAGCTTAAAATTGTAATACAATACAAACAGATAATTTGTAAATGAATGAAAATATGGCAAAAACACCTGAGGCTGGACAGCTCTATCTCGATGGTAGAGGAAATCTTCGAAGGCATCGTAAGCCTCCCGAAGATCGAAGTGCTGCAGAAGTTGGGGCAAAATTAGCGGCGTTAGTACAGCAAGTGCGATCTACACTAGAGAGTGCTGCCCATCCAACAGGAGCACCGGCAGGATTCCATGGAACCAATCGTGAAAAAGAGCTTTGACGTAAAATAGCATTTTTGCCATTCATACAATCTCTTGGACCGGCAGAATACGGCGCGCTCGTCGGCACATTCAATAACTTTAGAAGGCTAAGTAATGTCCACCATGATCTTCCATCGGTTGATCTTATGGATGCATTCCAAAGAGTTATTGATAGTGCAGAGAAGAATTCCCCTTTCAAGAGCTTTGCCACAAAACTGAATGCTGTTTTGAAATCCGAAAAGTGGGAAACGATGTCACCTCAAGAAAAGCATGATATGGCGGATAATATTCTGTTGCTCATACGAATGTCATATCCATTTGGGGTGAATATGCTCAATCCGCAAGGTCTACCCGATCAAGAAAATTCACTGAGTGATGAGCAGCCAATGATTATTCAAGTGGGGGATGTTTCACTGCAGATTGAAAAAGTGAAAGATACGAGCTTCATCGCCGTGGTCCATGGTAAGCAAGAAGACGGTAAGACGCATACGGCGCATATACATCCACTACGAGATAATAGTTTCGTCGTGGCCGGAAGGAATATTGCAATATCGAATATCGTAGGCCTCAAGAGTAACGTGATACATATGTGGTCGGATATTGAAATTCTTTCTAGGCAGGTATCTCGTGGCGCTATCATGATCCTTAAGCAGGATGGTAGAATATATGTGTATGATCGAGGCAGTCGCAACGAGGTAACCGTAAAACAGGGAAGCCTTCAGGTGAATTATGATCCAGTGAGCGTAATACGAGCAGACGGTACTCAATCATTTGGCGATTCGGTGTTGCTCACGGGCGGAGGATTTGATTCCGTGCTGCTCCACGCCGTTGATGCTGTAATGGCATCGCAAGAGGTAAGGCCAGTGGATGAGCCTCAGGAAAAACCAGCAGTTGTTCAGCCGGCAGAAAAACCTGAGGACGTAAATTAATCCTCAAGTTTTTTCTGTATGCTATGCTATTACGCAACCTCCTTCACCGCCTCGACAATCATCTTGGCCTCGTCCTTGGTGATACCCTCGAGTCCAACGATATCTTTTTCACCAAGACCTTTCAGCTGACCAACAGCGGTCAAACTTGCAGCCTCAAGTTTCTTGATAATCTCAGGGTTGAGACCCTCCAGATCGGCAATATTCTCAACAACCTTCTTTTCGATATCTTTTGGAGTAAGCTCATTGAGATCTTTGATATCCAATTCCCATCCGGTCAAGATCGATGCCAAACGAACATTCTGCCCCTGTTTGCCGATGGCAAGAGGACGCTGGTCTGTAGCGACATAAATGCTGGCACGTCGTGAAGCATCATTCAGAACAATGTGAGAAATCTTCGCAGGAGAAAGAGCGGCACGTATATATTGGTCCGGCTTATCAGAGAAGAGAATGATATCGATACGTTCATTATTAAGCTCGTCCATGACGGCCTGTACACGAACACCCTTCTGTCCAACGCAAGACCCGATAGGGTCAATCTTCGGATCGCTCGATGCCACGGCAACTTTGCAGCGAACACCAGGTTCACGAGCAATCGCCTTCACCAATACCAATCCGGATTTCACCTCGGGAATTTCAAGTTCCATTAATTTCTGTACCAATTTTGGGTGTCTTCGAGAGATGAGTAATTGTGGGCCCTTTGTTGTCTTGATAACTTTATCCAAAAATAATTTCAAACGCTGGCCGCTAAAATATCGCTCACCGGGAATCTGTTCTTCTCGTGGTAACAAGGTTGTAATTTTGCTATCCAAATTTACATAGACGTAATCACCATCAACACGATGAACCATGGAGTTGATTAATTCATTTTCGCGATCCTTGAAGACATCGTACATCACATCTCGTTCCGCCTCCTGAATACGCTGAATAATAACCTGTTTTGCTGATTGCGCTGCGATACGTCCGTATCCTGCCGGAGTGACATCGATACGAATTTCATCACCAACTTTTGCCGCTGGCTTATATTTTTTCGCCTCGGCAACCGTCATCTCAAGTTCATCATTTTCAATCGTCTTCACAACCGTCTTCACGGCAAACACCGTCGCGTTTCCCGAATTATCATCGAGATCAACGTCGACATTCATATCACGCGTTCCGTAATCTTTTTTGTACGCGGCACGAATCGCCGCCTTGATCGTATCGATCACTTTATCTTTCGAAATACCCTTCTCGTCGCACAGCTGCGCAATGGCCGCTGCAAATGGTGTCTGCA
>CAYHGS010000035.1:0-10992 GCA_964356305.1 uncultured Candidatus Peribacteria bacterium | reverse complement strand
CACCGCACCCTCACTCTCACATCCCACTTCTTAAAAAAGTGGGATTTTTAAATCAAAAAATTACGCGACCCTCTGCGCTAATGTGACCACAGCTGAGACTTCATCGATAGGATGTGGAATCCCTCGAAGATGAACATTCATATAATAAGCACTCCCGCCAAGTTCAGGATTTGGCGGAACTCGTCGTGCGGAAATCCAATGATTCACCAAGAGGCGCATGCCATGCTGTTGCTCAATTAATCTTCCCAAATTCCTTCGAAACAATTCCCCTACTGAAAGTAATCCTTCAGGAGTTTGATAGGCTAATGGTTCCTGAATACCAACATTCGATCGTAATGTATAGGCGCAAAATGGTGACTGTAAGCCCATATGTTCAAGCTCGCGAACAGGTGTTCCCAGACCAGGTCGTACATCCTGAATATGCAAAAGAAATCCTCCTGTATGTAATTTTTGACGAATCTCATTCAGCGCCTGAGAAATAAATTGTGTAGCATCGAGCGAAGAAAGTCCGGTAACAATACTAACCTTTTTAGGCAAGCCCTTCGTTTCAGCTAAATTCAAATACGAACCGGCCATAACTCTCGCATCCGGATGTCGGCGAATATTTTCCGCAACCGCATTCGGATTCACATCCATTTCAGACCAAGAAGATACATTAATATGTGGCTTGAGAAACTGATGAACCATCGCGCCAGTTGCGCCACTTCCAACATCGATACCGCCAAATCGTGGCAAATTATATTGATCAAAAACCGCACCGGTTATTCCCTGAAGAGCTTCTTCTACCTTCATGCGATTATGTTCAAAAGAAAGTGATGCCGTGGAAATAGGCTGCTGCGCTAATCCAAATTCTTCTTCTTTCGCATCTCGTGGAAGATTATAAACGGCAAATGGACTCGGCGTAATTTGGCGCATATTGAGGCAAATTTGCGGCACATCGTAAACCATCGGTCCACCGGCAGATATCTGATAACCATTATATTGTCCAAGATTTTGCATAGAGGACATCATACAGGGTGCTTGACAAAATATCAAGATATAACAAAACACATAGAACAAAGCTGAATCCGACACAAAATTCTACAATTCTGACACTTTTACGAAAGAAAATCCCTTCCCTCGCAGTCCATCAATGATCGTCTGAAGGGCATGAACCGTCTGAGGAGCCGTACGACCACCGTGCATATGAAAAACAATAATGGATCCATTCTGAGCGTTTTTCAGCGTTTGAGCAACGATCGGTTCAGCACTATCTCTGATGTAAGCATCGCCGGAAATATCATCCCAGCCGACGACCTGGAGCCCGAGTTGGCTAACGAGGGCGACATCATCTGATGCACCACATCCACCCGGAAAACGGAAATACCGAGGAGTATATCCAATTAAATTTTTCAAAATTTCTTGCGCCCTCATCACCTCATCACGTTTATCTTTTACCTCAGCCAAGCCATAGCACGGCATATGAAAACCGCCATGATCATGGCTATGATTTCCAATTTCAAAGAGTGGATTCGCTCCTAATTCTTTTGTCACATCCGGATATGATTCCGCCCACATTCCCGTCAAAAACAATGTCGCCGGCACGTTATTTTTCTCCAAAATATCAATCACACCCTTTTCATACCAACTTTTTACCACTCCAATTTTCAAATCATTTTTCATCTTCGGTGTCATATCCGCATCAAACGTAAGAGCCACAACTTTTGCCTTACGCGAGCCATGTTCGAGAATACCGGATGGATCTACAGCATCTGAAATCTGTTTCGCTGGAGCAACTACGGACAAATTTTGCTGCGAACATCCACTCACAAAAAGAAAAACAGTAACGAAAGAGATAAAAAATATTCGCTGCATAATAATTACATCTTAAACATCTCTGAATGAAGCTGTGAGCCAGGTACACCCGCAGCACTTAGCTGTTTCTCGAGTGAAATAATCATCGGAGCCGGACCACAGATATAGGCATCACGTTGTGTAAAATCCGGAGCAAACTCTTGGATTCTCTCAATATCTATTCGTCCATATTCAAATTCAGGAAGTCGATCGATCTCCGCAACATCATTTAATACATAACAACGCTTACAGGAATACCCCTCGAGCTCACCACTAAAAACAAGATCTTTCGGCGTGCGAGCCGCATACATCAATACCACGTCCTTTCCCTCACGAGAAAGCGCTTCTGCAAGAGCACGTATCGGCGTAATACCTATGCCGCCGGCCAATAATAAATATTTACCTGTCTCTGATTTCTGTTCTGTAAACACGCCCAAAGGTCCATCGATAATCACGCTTGTTCCCGGCTCACACAAACAAACCTTACAGGTAAAATCCCCACAGTCCTTGATAGAAAATCGAAGATATTCCCCGTTCGGTGCCGCAGAAAAAGAAAAAGGATGAGCAAAAAAATGCTTACGAGAAAGAATAAGTAAGTTCGCAAACTGCCCGGACTTGAAAGAAAATTTATGCATATTTCTTCCGGTAATATACAAAGATGTCACACCACCTCCCTCTTGAACAACCTTCTGAATAACAAAACGATGTCGATAAAAAGCAAGTGCCGGTCTACCAAAACGATAAAGAAATAACAGCGACAGTGCTCCAATATTCAAAATATTCCAGTATGCCTCCCATGCGAGACTATCAGTAAAATCTCCAAATTCCGTCTGATGCCCAAGGGTCAAAAAAATCGCTACATACATACCCAAATGAGCCACATACCACGTTTCATAACGAACTTTCCGACGAATAATAGCGATAGAAAAAATGGTAAGTCCGAGAAAAAGAATGAGACCGATAAACGCCGCAAAAACATCTTCCCAATTCATGAGAAAATTCAAAAACTGGGCCATAAATGTACGCTGTGAATGCGACATATAACCAAGCGCTAACAATATCGGATGTACAAAGAAAAACCCAAGAAGAAAATATCCCACCAACCGATGAACCTTATTCATCTGAATATGTCCAAACTCCTGTTCAATAAAAGTAATCCTACTAACAAGCACTAACTCCAAAACAATAAATAATTGAGCCAATAATCCACCAAGTCGTCCATACGCAATCAAGCCATCACCGGTAACACCAGAAGTTAAGAGATCAAATGACCCCTGCCTCCAAAGCATAAACGTCAGCACGAGATTCAAACCAAGTACTCCAAAAATAATACTGCGTCGAAGATTCATGGACGCATAATACTTATCAGGAAGCCATTATGCAATGAACTTCATCATTCCAGCTACCATGGCCTTGAGGTTTTTGATATGCCCTTCAGCTCCCACCAAAGCGCCCTCGGCATCGAATGCCGCCCAAACCGATGGAATCAATACGGCGTCACGCACCGCAATCATATGAAGCTCCCGCACCACCTCCGTAAGTTGTTCAACCGAACGTGCTCCGGCGGCCGCACCACCATAGCTCACAAATCCAACCGGCTTGTTCTGCCACTCGACATAGAGATAATCCAATGCATTCTTCAAAACAGCCGGATATCCATGATTGTACTCCGGAGTCACAATAACATATCCCGCACCTTCCTTAATTTTCTCCGACCATTTTTTGGCTTCCTCATGCGTATATTCTCCCGGCTTCGTTCCCGGCGATACCGGCTCATCAAAGAACGGCAACGGATAGTCACGTAAATCTAATAACTCATACTCTGCCCCGGGAATATTTGCCAACTCCTTCATGACCCACGCGGCAACCTTGTCACCATTTCTTCCTTGTCTCGTACTTCCCAGAATGACTTGAATTTTTGCCATAAAAAGTTTTGCTATAGTAAGAATAATTAGGACAAGAGATATCCTCCATCCACCACCACTTGCTCTCCAGTCATATATGATGCCATATCAGAAGCCAAAAAGAGCACCACCTTCGCGATATCATCCGGATCTCCCATGCGCCCCATAGGAATTTTCGCAAGAAATGATTTCATCACCTGTTCCATGTCAACTCCAGCCGCAGCGCCACTTCCTCCTGACATCGCAGCCACTCCCGGCGTCGCGATTCCACCCGGAGCCACCGCATTCACCCAAATCTTGTGCGGAGCAAGCTCCAAGGCAACATTTTTCGTAAAACCCCATACGCCATGTTTCGAAGCGTCATAATGCGCCAAACCAACCGACGATGGATGCAAGGCATCAATCGAACTAATATTCACCATTCTTCCACCTCTTCCCTGCTCTATCATTTTCGCCGCAACTTTTTGCGTGCACAGAAACACGCCATTCAAATTTACACGAATAACTTTCGCAAAATCTTCCAACGACATTTGCATCATCGGAACACTCGGGAAAATTCCCGCATTATTTACCAAAATATCTACGCCGCCATACATCGCAACCGTAGCGTCTACCATCGCGACAACCTGATCTTCCTGTGAAACATCCGTCTTCACAAAACTCGCCTTCCATCCTTTTTCTACCAACTGCTCAACCGCTTTTTTCGCATCCTCTTCACGCAAATCCGCAATCATCACATTCGCCCCCGCCTCTGCGAGACGAGTAGCAATACCAAAACCAATACCCATCGCACCACCAGTAACAATCGCCGTTTTGCCGGAAAAATCCAACAAGTTTTGAAGAGGTACTATATTCATGCAAACATGATACGCCTATCCAAAAAGAAAAAAACTTTTATTTCAAATAATTCAAGAGTACCATAGGAAACGACTTATTTTTTATCCCTTTCGCTTATGGAAATCTCACTTTTCCTCGCAAAAGCACTTGGCCTTTACATGGCCATCGCCTGTTTCGGATTACTCTTTAACCAAAGAGCTCGCAAAGACATTATCAATGCACTTGGAGATGAAGAAAGGCTCGTAATGAGCGGAATTACGGCACTGATAATAGGTATTCTCATAGTCACGGCGCACAATCTCTGGGTCTATGATTGGAGAGTTATTATCACAATAAGTGGCTGGGCCGCCCTCTTGAAAGGAATTGCCCGGATCTACTTCGTCGAACATTCCAAAAAATGGATCAAATCCGCAACGGCAACATCGTGGTATACATCCGGACTTGTTTTTGCAACAGCTCTTGGACTATATTTAATATTTAAAGGGTTTGGATACTAGAGATCTTCCTTTAGCATCTCATCCACGCATGTACGGGATCTCTGGAAGCGTACTCTCATTTTTTGCAGAGCAATAACCTCGATTTGACGAATACGTTCACGTGTTAAATTAAATACCTGCCCAATTTCCTCAAGAGTCATCTCCTGCTCTCCCCGTAATCCAAAACGCAACGAAAGAATCGCAACCTCCCGCGGATGTAATTGATCCAAAATTGCACGAATACATTGCCGAAGCTCTTCCTTGATAACAATACTCTCAGAGGAGAGCTGATTCTCCTTCGAGACAAAATCTATAAGTGTCGTATCCGAATCGCTACTCACGGGAGCGTTGAGAGAAAGCGTTTTTTTGAGACGACCACGGGCAAAAAGATTTTCAACATCTATAACTTCCATTTCCATTCGATCCGCAATCTCTTGGAACGAAGGCGCACGTCCCTCAAATTCCTGAATAAGCTCAGCTTTTACTTTTATCATTTTTCGATACTTGGCATCAGAATGAACCGGAATACGGATAGTAGTTCCTTCATCCACGATAGCGCGAAATATAGACTGTCGAATCCACCAACACGCATAAGTAGAAAACTTAAATCCCCTACCGGGATCAAATTTTGCGACAGCTCGAAGCAATCCCTCGTTTCCCTGTTGAATCAAATCGGGAAGGTTAGCATAATCAAATGCATATCTCTTCGCGATACTCACGACCAAACGCAGATTAGCACGTATAAAATGATCACGAGCCTGAGCCTTGATAGCTTCTTGCCTTGGAATATCCGCAACATATGACTTCCGTATCTGCTTGCGCAATCTTTTCGGTTTCCCCTTCACAGAAGGCATAGGCTCACCTCGCATTCTAAAAGCCAATGCGCTCTCCTTTTCTCTCGTAAGAAGAGGAGTCCTTCCAATCTCATTGCGATATTGCTGTAATATATCAAAACGAGGACCTGTATTGAGAGAAACACTACCTTGAGCATCATTGGCATCTTTTTCCAAATCCGCCTCAAGCGCGGCCAGCTCCTCGGGGGTAGGTTCATCATGGCCAGATGTAGAATCAAGGGTATCTCCCTGGGAACCTTCAAGCATAAAAGATGTTTAAGGATACGAAAAATAACATATATTTGAAATATGTACAACAAATCGGAAAAAGCTACTTGGAAAGAACTAAAGGGCAGTAATAGACTCCCCTCCCTGAAGAGTCTCTTTCAGTGCCGAACTCACACTCGCTTGTTCCGCCGAAACAACACCTTTCTCCTCATACAGTTTCGTAATAAAATCAGCATTCTGAGGAAATGTCCTTAGCAATTCATTGAGAGCACGAGAATCACCTATCGCAGTATCAGGCTGTCCCAAATCAGAACCTGTATCCAAATACATAAATGTATTTGTTACTTGATCATGAATAAGATCTGAAATAAAACCGAGGATACCATACCCATGAGAATCAAGCTTATGACCAATATCAATAAGTCCAGGAAGGTATTGCTCCGCCAAAACAGGATCTTTCTTCATTGATTCGAGAACAGAATTTTTATCATTCAAGTAGAGCTTCTCATATACAACAGCACTATCTACTTCATCACCATGAATATGAATAGTTGGTACTCCTATCGCCTTGAGCGCCTCAGCATTAGCTAACCGCCCCTTCGTGGCACGAGCAAGGCCACCCGGAGCAGAATCTCCTCCTGCGATAATAGCCTTTTTCACCACTGGACACGTTTGGATAACTCCATGCTGATCGAGATACATCACCAAATCAACCGCCGTAAAAGACTCATGTCCCGTTCGATCATAATCTTTCACACGAAAACTCGCGAGAAATCTAGCGCCATCCTTCGCAATGTCCAAAAGAGCAAATTGCGGAGCATCAGTAAGATCATTCTGAAATTTATATTCATAACCAACTCCAGACAATAACGACTGCACCTCGGGAGTCATATGTGATTTGTCAGCAGATAGCAAAGACTCCTTAAGTGAAGGAGCAAGAGCGAGCGGAACAAAAGGCCTTTTCTGTCTCATCCCCTCCTCTACAAATGGATTTTGATGGAGTCGTGTCAGCTCACTACTAAGCGCATGATCAAACTCACGAAGAAAAGGAGCGTCAATGACATCCATAGATCGTGAAGCGACATCAGCAACATGTGAAACAAGATTATCCATACGAGCATTATAGCATAAAACAGCTATAATTACAATCAACTACCAACAAACTAGAGCATCTTCTGAAGCTGATCCGCTAAAAAGGCGAGCTCAACTTTCACATTCTCGGTGCTATCGGAACCATGTACGACATTATTTTCCATGGTATCAGCAAAACGATGACGAAGAGTATTTCTCGTACCGTCCTCGGATGACTTCACGGGATTCGTTGGACCCATCTGCTGACGCCATTCTTGAACGGCGTTGCCAACCTCTGAATAAAGTATAAGACCCGTAACCGCTCCGCTCGCCATAAATCCGGCTACGCGATCAAAAACTTCAGGACGGCTTTTCAAATGTGCATAAAATTGACCAGCCTCCTCGGTAGAAATCCAAAACGCCTGAGAAGCCAAAACCTTCAACGGCTCACTGACGGCCTCATGAACCTGCTGCGCAATTTCCGAATCCGTAGCAGTCGTCCCAATCTTTGCCTCATGCGTACGTGGCTTAATCATGCCAAATGTTACATGACCCTCATCGACTAATCGCAAAAGTTCAGGATTTTTAAGGAAATCAATCATGCTCTGAAGTCGAACCCGATCCTGATCATGCAGAGGCAACACACGATATACCGCCTCTTCGGTAGCTTCTTCGATACCACCAATACGTTCAAGAACATCATTAATATGTTCACGAGCGAGAGGAGACAGAGGCAACCCTTGCGCAGCTTCAGTGACCTTACTGTGGAGACCTTTATCAGACATAATGAGGGAAAAAATATCTATGACTAAGTAGTACAGCTTAACAAGAAAAAGGATTTATGTCAAATAAATCCATAGAAAGCCACCAAAGCTGAATACTGGCAGGGGCGGAGGGAATCGAACCCGCAACAACGGTTTTGGAAACCGGTATGATACCATTTCACCACGCCCCTATATCGAAAGCCCGCCCAGCATACCACGAGAAGGCTTCATCGGAAAAGTTTACTTTCAAAGCCAAGATTTTCCACCTTGAGAAGCCGCCCACTCTTGTCCGGCCCGATGTTTATGTTTCCAAGCACCCTGCAATGCCGTTTTAATAGCATCCACCACTCCATCAACATCCGCCGCGCGTACTTTTGGATTCATCGCTCTTTCATTCGCCACATGAACATCGACAGAACGAATTGTCGCAAAAAGATCTTCCCGATCAGTACGCATACCGATCACTTCACGAAAAAAAACATCAGTAATGACCTTCGCGCTTGAATTCTTCTTCGACGCGCAAATCTGCATCCATCTCTTGAGCATGTGATTACCTTCCGCCGCCACAGAAGAAGCCACTACTTCTTCAGCTCTCGGAACCAGGTGACCTCGGACAAAGCGCGTATAATAAGAATGCTGCGATGTTACAAGAGGATGAGAAGTGATATGAAAAAAATCACCAATTCTTGCAATAGACGAACGCGTATCCAAAGTATGCTGATCAAAATCAAATTCAGGCAACTCGCTCTGCAAAATAGGAAGGATATTTGGGCTTGTACCGGCACTTTTCGCGATCCTATCTTCAACAAAAGGTTTACCGATATACGCGAGATGAGGATGAGAAGAAGAAATCATACCGGCATCAATATCATGTTCTTGTTTATGCAAATGCCTAAGAGCTCTAGTCCATTCTGCATTATTCCATCGCATAAAATCAGCTCCATCAAAAAAATCAATACCACGCTCACACAAAAACGTAAAAACCTGTCGACCACGAGTAACAAAATCCTTATTCTTCGCCAAGGGCCCATCAATATCCTGCAACATATGAATCAGCACTCCCAACATTTCACGTGTGCATACTTCGGCATCGAGCTCGGTGACTAAATCACGTTGATCTGTATTCAATCCCTCCGTATGCGAAACCTGTAATGACGTATACATACTCAAAAAGTAAAACTGTCGTGAAATTAACTATGTTCCGAATTTTACAATTGTCAAATCCCAGCTTAAAAATACTTTTAGCAGCTTAGGACAAAAACCACCTTTTACCCCCCGTCTTTTTTTGCTACACTCCGAAGCGTTGCCCCGGCTCTCAAAAAGCCCCTGCACAATACCATCCACGCCGTCGTAGCTCAGTGATAGAGCACCCCCTTGGTAAGGGTGTACCCCTCGACAGAAAGTAGAACTTTCAGCTAGGGGAAGAGCAGATCATCCGATTTGCTACCAGTCAGGAAGCGCTCCCCAAAGGGAAGTACCTCTCGACCCAAATAATTGTCCGTAGTATGCCGTCGTAGCTCAGTGATAGAGCACGCCCTTGGTAAGGGCGAGGTCGGGAGTTTGACTCTCCTCGACGGCTCCAGTTAGCAAATTTGTGCCGTAGAGGCCAGGAAGACAATAAATAGCATTTCTTACGTGTCAAAAAAGCACTCCCGCCAGGGGAATGACCCCTTGAGCGCTTTAATATACTTGAATATATTCTTTAAATAGAGTACACTTAAAGTACATTTGTCACATTCACTCACCAATACTCATATGCCAACAACAACACGAATGCAACACCGGATTAATCCAAGGCTCAAAAGAGAAGCCGAGAACATTCTCGAAGAGCAGGGAATCAAACCGGCCCAGGCCATTACTATTTTTTACATGGAAATAAAAAGAACGGGCGGTTTTCCATTTCTTCCAACGAAAGTTCCAAACAAGCAGCTCAAAAAAGACTTACTTGAGGCAAAAAAAGGCACAAGCATAAAAACCTATAAAAACAAAAAGGATATATTCGATGATCTCGATACCCTTTAAGCATATGGCAAATGAGAATAGCAAAAACCTCTAAGCGTTTCAGAAAAGATTATGCAAAGCTAAAGAAATCAGGAAGGCGTGATATGGGAAAATTACGCAAAATCATGGAAAAGCTCATTGACGACACGCCTCTTAATGCAGTACATCGAGACCATCAGCTGCAAGGAGAAATGAAGCAATACCGAGACTGTCACATCGAAGGTGATTGGATATTATTATATGAATTTTGCAAACTATAAAGATCTGTCCAGGACAATCGTCTTATATTTGCAGTCTACGATAGCTCGATAACCAAATTTAGCTAAAAAATTTATACCGGCAAGGGATGAACCATTCGATATGCCAACCTGAACACGGGCAGTTATTCCTTCAATTTCAGCAAAAGCTAAGGCATGTGGCATAGCAATTTTTTGGCCATTAGCAAGAGCCATAGTCGCAATTGAACTAGGAGTAATGCCCAATTCATCAGCATAAGAAGATGGAATTTGAAGATCACCAGTAAACCCGGTATCTAACACAAACCAATCACTTTTAACGAAACCATCCCAAACAAGGGCAATCTTAAGCATTGGTACGTTATCAATAAAAACACCCTGAACCATAATTTAAAGGCTACTGGCAAATGATCGAGCTACGGCCTCAGCAGTTTCAAAACCTATTTTCACTAAATAAAATATTTTACCTGGATGAGCCTGACGCGCCAACTCAACAGCCTCGGCTCCATCATGAGACATGTATACGTCTTTACTATCAATATCAATCGCTAAAAATTTACCATTATCTTGCGGCTCATATTGAACCCTGAGGGATTCATATATCTTTGTACCATCAGTGGAAATTTTTTGAATAGCTTGTGGATCCATGGAATTTTATAAAAACTATTTTAACAAGTAAAGTATATTATTATATTTGTCAAATAGCAAAGTACAATTGATGTAATAAAAAACAAACCGGCTCCAGTTCAGCAGATCATCACCTCTCCAGCCACATTTTTTCAACTTTTTCCCTTGCCCATGGGGTTCGT
>CAYHGS010000034.1:0-11678 GCA_964356305.1 uncultured Candidatus Peribacteria bacterium | reverse complement strand
TCGAAATATAACAAACTGTAAATTGATCATCTACCAGTCTACAAAAGAAGATTTTTTAAAAGATGTGCTGAATAATAATATCGAGAAGATAATTCTTGAGGTTTATTTTAAAAAGACTGGTAAAAGTGTTGGGCAATCCGAACAAGATTCGTGGAAAAAATCAATGAGGTACATGCGTGATGTATTGCATGACGAGGAGATCCCCGCTTTGTCAGGGGTTTCTATAGAATATCAAATTCCGCAAACCTCAAAACGGATCGATTTTATCTTAACTGGTCAGGATAGCGAAAATGTTGATCATGCTGTGCTCATCGAATTGAAACAGTGGTCCGATGGAGTGAGCCTCAGTGAAAAAGATGGTGTCGTTATCACCAGTTTTTACGGCGGAACTGATACTCCCCATCCTTCCTATCAAGCATGGTCTTACGCAGCATTGATGCAGGGCTTTAACGAAACTGTGTACGAAGAGAATATTCAGCTTAAACCTTGTGCCTACTTGCACAATTACATTGACGACAATGTTATAAAAAATGAGTTTTATTCAGATTATCTCAAAAAAGCTCCTGTATTTCTTGAGGGTGACGCTGAAAAGGAAAAACTACGAACTTTTATTAAAAAATTCGTGAAGCATGGAGATAAAAGCAATATCATGTATCGCATAGATAATGGTCGGATCAAACCTTCTAAGAGCTTGGCAGACAGTCTCGTCAAAATGCTGAAGGGCAATCAGGAGTTTATAATGATTGATGATCAAAAAGTTGTGTATGAAACCGCAATGGCTTTGGCAAAAAAATCTTCAGTTATTAACAAAAATGTTTTAATTGTTCAAGGTGGACCTGGCACAGGTAAATCTGTTGTTGCAATAAATTTACTAGTGGCATTAACGAAACTCGGGCTTAATTCTCAATATATTACCAAAAATTCTGCTCCACGGGCCGTCTATGAAAGTATGCTAACTGGCACTCTGAGAAAAACTGAAATCGCTAATCTTTTTTCTGGATCTGGTTCCTTTATCGATGTAGAGAAAAACATTTTTGACGTTCTGATTGTGGATGAAGCACACAGACTTAATGAAAAATCAGGAATGTTCAAGAACTTAGGTGAGAACCAAATCAAAGAAATTATTGATGCTTCGAAGTTCTCGATTTTCTTTATTGATGAAGATCAAAAAGTGACCTGGCACGATATTGGAGAACAAGAAGAAATAGAGAGATGGGCTACTCATGGAGAAGCTAACGTCCAAGTGCTCAAACTTGCTTCGCAATTCAGATGCAATGGTTCAAATGGATATTTAGCTTGGCTTGATGATGTGCTCCAAATCTCTGATACAGCGAACACCACCCTAGAAAATGATAGTGCTGGAGAAGAGTATTTAGAATGGGTAAATAAAGTAACCGAAGGTCAAACCCCTGAAGATCCGCAGTTTGATACTTCCGAATATGACTTTCAAGTGGTGGATTCTCCGGAAAAACTTAGAGAAATCATTTTTGAGAAGAATAAGGATAAGAATAAGGCTCGGCTCGTTGCTGGTTATTGTTGGGAATGGGTGACAAAGAAAAATCCACACGCTAGTGACATCGTTTTCCCTGAATACAATTTTGCTATGAAGTGGAATCTTGCAAGTGACGGTAGTCTTTGGATTTTGAAAAAAGAATCCGTCAGTGAGATAGGCTGCATCCATACCTGCCAAGGTCTTGAAATGGATTATGTTGGGGTGATTGTCGGCCCTGACTTGATTGTTAGAAACGGAAAAATCATCACCGATCCCAGCAAACGTGCAAAATCGGATTCATCGATCAAAGGTTATAAAAAACTTCTTGCTACAGATCCAGTTTTAGCTCAGAAAAAGGCCGATCTCATTATCAAAAATACTTACAGGACTCTTGCTACCAGAGGCATGAAGGGATGCTACGTTTATTTCACAGATAAAGAGACCGAGGAATATTTTAGAGTTCGTGTTGGAAATGAATTGAGTTTAGCCTAACTCCCCATGTCCCAATACTACAATGATATAATCATGCCATGAATCTATACTTTACAGATCATTTCAATGTCACTCCAAAAATACTTGAAGAGTATGGAGCATTCAATATTTCCTTAATTTCCGATCTCCCATTATTTATAGATCCTTTCCTGTTATTCAATAGCAAAAAAGAAGAATATCAAAGGCTGCACGGCGAAATAATTCAATATCTCAAATTCTTACGAAGCAAATCTACAACAGAACAAATAGACAAAGGTGCGCTGAAGGCATGGTACAAATTTAAAGAAGTAGAACAAAACTGGTTTGGATTCTCAATAGGAGGAAATAAAGGAAGTGGCCTTGGAATAGACTTCGCTAAGGCATTAAACGAAAATCTATATAATGTTTTTAATAAATTTGGCGAAGAAGAAATTACAAAAGGAAGTCATCTAGAAAAATTGTGTCTAATTAAGGATGGCATAGGGAAAGACAGCATAAGTGATTTTACTACAAACTTAATCAAGGGATACCTACTTGAATACACGCAGGAATTTACTAAAAAAAATATCGATGGAAAGCTAACTGATAAATTCCGGGTCCAAAAAGTCAGATTTAATTATGAAACTGAATCGTGGGAAGAGGATGAGTTCATTTTGCCCAAATTTGAGATTGATTTCGTGCTTCTTACCCCCAAAGAGCTACTTACAAAGGATGACACGTGGATTAATAAAAATGATTTAATAAATGACTTTGAACAGATTCCTAATTCAGTACCGGACGATCAACTTAGATTTCAGATTAATAACTATTTTGGAAGTCAGCTTAAAAATGACCCAGATAAAGAACCAACAAAAAAGGATAAAGCTGCTGCGGCCTTTGCCACACTACAACAATTTCCTCAATTAATAGACTTTTTCATAAAATATAAAGAAGAACATGGGGAGCAGGCAGAGAGTATTAGTAGCCAAAAAGTTGTTTTTTCACAAGAAGTGTTCGTCGATAATGTTCAAAATTTTGTCACTGGACTAGGTGGTGGAACAAGTTTTTATGAACAACCACAAGAAAATAGTTTTAAAGAAGCAACGAATAAAATTCAAATACTGAAAAAATTTATCGAAAAGAATGATGGCTATAGACTGTTCTATGACAAAAAAGGAGAAGTTGTAAAAAATGAAAGCGATCTACAGCTACTATTCAAACTGGCATGTCATAATTCAATTTTTGATATAAACCGAGAACCAAACAATGGGAGAGGTCCGGTAGATTTTGCTTTTTCATTTGGCAGCAAAGATAAAACACTTGTTGAATTCAAGCTTGCAAGCAACAAAAAACTAAAACAAAACTTGCTAAACCAAGTTGAGATCTACCAGGAAGCAAACGATACAGAAATGGCATTCAAAGTTATTTTATTCTTTTCAGCAAAAGAGCATGAGAGAGTATTAAGTATACTAAGTGAAACGAACCTAGCAGGAAAAGAAAATATCGTTCTAATCGATGGACGAAACGACAATAAACCATCAGCTTCTAACGCATAAATGAGTTTTGGCTCTGGTATTAACTCTGTATTCCTCCCCCATGTCCCAATACTACAATCCCCACCGCACGCGAAATCTCTACGATCCAAAATCGTCCGAGCCGTTTCGAATCAGCCGCTCTAAAATCGACCTCTTTATAAAGTGTCCACGGTGTTTTTATCTCGATAGGAGGTTGGGAATTGGGCAGCCGCCGGGGTATCCGTTTTCGTTGAATTCGGCGGTGGATACGCTGCTGAAGAAAGAGTTTGATGTGCATAGGGCGAAAGGGACGGCGCATCCGCTGATGAAGGCGTATGGGCTGGAGGCTGTGCCGCTGGTGGATGACAGAATGGATGAGTGGAGGGATTCGCTGCGGAGAGGGGTGACGTATGCCTTCCCCGGTACGAATCTTGTGCTGACGGGAGGAGTGGATGATGTGTGGGTGAAGCCGGACGGGGAACTCCTGATTGTGGACTACAAGGCGACTTCCAAAGAAGAGGAAGTGACGCTGGATGCGGAGTGGCAGGACGGGTATAAGCGGCAGATGGAAATCTATCAGTGGCTATTTAGGAAAAATGGGTTCAAGGTTTCGGACACGGGCTACTTTGTGTACTGCAATGGCGACACGGACAAGGCCGCGTTTGACGGGAAATTGGAGTTCTCAATTAAGCTTATTCCCTACGTCGGCGACGACGGGTGGATAGAAGGTGTTGTGGGGGCGCTTTATGAGTGCTTGCGGGGCGCGGAGGTTCCGGCGTCGGGGGAAGAGTGTGACTTCTGCGCTTATGTGGGGGCGGTGAGCTCAGTCTTTAAAAATATCTAAATACTTTCTATAGGCATAAGACTGTCCGTATTTTCTGTCTTCATCCTTGGCGCTTAGAATTCCCATATCAACAAAACGATCAACCACACGCTGAGCTCCTGCTCGAGTGAAGCCTGTCCATTCCTGAACAAGTGCCACGTTAACAATGGGTTGGCCATAGAGTTTAGGCAAGAGTAGAGCTGCACTTTCTGAAGCCCGCGTGCCGAGTTTTTGTATTTTTTGTATGTCCTTTTCTCGCAGTGATGTGATTTTCCCTACGATTTCTATTGCTTCCTTTGCAATCTCAATCACACCATCAAGGAAAAATTCAACCCAGGGCTCCACGAACCCATTATGGTAACCCAAAAGCCTCTCGTAATATAACTGCTGGTTCTTCTTAAAAAATGATGACAAGAACAAAACAGGTTTCTCAAGGAAACCTTCTTTCCATAAATAAAATGTGATGAGCATTCTCCCTGTACGACCGTTCCCGTCAAGGAAGGGATGTATGGTTTCAAATTGAGCATGAATAAGAGCGGCTTTGATGAGTGTTAAAGTCGTATCCTCGGAATGTATAAATTTCTCCAAGTCAACCAAAGCATTTTGCATGTCATGAACAGGAGGTGGAACAAAGCTGGCATTATCGGGTCTGGTCCCTCCAATCCAATTTTGGGTTTTTCGAAATTCTCCCGGATCAGAAAAATGCGTGGCCCGTGCTTGATCCATTAATTTCTTGTGGAGCTCCCTAACAAAGCGAAGAGATACAGGAAAGTCGTCTCGAGTGATACGTCCCATCCCATAGTTGAGTGCTTTTATATAGTGTAAGATATCATCCACATCCGCAGGCACATTGGTATTCACTTTTGCTTCCGCCTCAATAGCGTCGATCATGGTTGCTCGTGTTCCTTCAATTTGGCTGGAAGAAGCCGCGTCTTTCCTCAGGTACATGAGAAGGAAAAAATCAGAATCGGGAAGTAACTTAGTGATACCATCTAACTTGCCCAATAAACGTGTTGCTTGGTCTGTCTTTTTTAGGATTTGCGCGTCAAACTCAAATCCGTCCTTGGGTGGGAATGGATTTGGAATAAAGGCCTTAAATCCTTCCTTTTGAACTCGTAATGTACCAATAGTTGTGGCTTTCATAGTTTGTATCCATCTTTTTAGGAATGCATACAAAGTCTATCAGTTTGTATCTATTCAGTCAATACATAGATACAAACTTTCGCTCACCGTGTGACGCTGGATGCGGAGCTCTATTTCTCTTTTCACTTCACGAGCGCCTTCCTTTTGAACTGTAAAGAAATCCTTTACAGTTCAAAATAGAACTAACTCAAATCATTTACTGAGTAATTTTCTTTGAACTATTAGGAGTTTCCGAATGGTTGAGCTTCCTCACCTCCGGCTCCTTCAGAAAGTTCTGCTCTATAACTACCGAGTGTCCGAGCTCTTTTTCAAGTTCTTTTCGGGCAATGCCGGCGACTTTTCCACCTCTATTGGCATCTTGTTTCAGCTTTTTGTTCACCCCCAGCCGTATCAATCAAAAGGGGGTGTTCAATTTGAACCCACCCTTTTCCCAATTCCGCATCCCAGTAGCGGTTTGTTTTTGCGACCTAAACTAGTGAAAGACCTCTATATGTCAATAAACCCTACACATGATCATTTGACTTTCTGACATTCCTGGGCTAGGCTGTAGGCATGACTAACAAATATTTTGCTTTTATAAAATCTTTGCGCGTTCAGCGGGGCTTGTCACAATTGGAGATTGCGGAGAAGCTGGGTATTTCTCGTTCCTCCTATGTTGCTTTTGAAAAAGGTGAGCGAGAGCTTAGTCTCGCTGAAGCCGGGATACTGAGTGGCATGTTTGAAATCTCGTTGCAGGAGATAAGTATAGGCAAGGTTTCAACTCCTCAAGTTATTCTTGAAAAAGGGAAAACCATGATGGAACCTAGTGGAGTGGCGCAGGAGCGTATTTCCATACCACAGGAAAAAGTGGAGAAGTTCAAGAAAGTGCTTTTGTATATCCTCTCTAAGGCTGGTGGAAAGCCCAACATCGGTCAAACGGTTTTATACAAGCTTCTGTACTTCATTGACTTTGATTATTATGAGAAATTTGAAGAACAAATTATAGGAGCTCGGTATATAAAAAATACTCACGGTCCTACCCCGGTTGCTTTTACAAAGATCATTGCTGAGCTCGAAAAAGAGGGCAAGGTTGAAACTATAAAAAGCAAGTTCTACCAATACGATCAAACGAAATATTTAGTGAATCCCAATGAGCCTATAGACCTTTCTGGACTCTCTGGGCAGGAAATTGCTCATATCGACTGGGAGCTCAATCGTCTTTCCGATCTTACTGCGACCCAAATCTCAGGCCTATCTCACAAGGATACCCCCTGGCTCGTGGCTAAAGAAAAAGATGTAATTAATTACGAGCATGTATTTTATCGTCCGGAAGAAACTTCAGTACGAGAATATGAGCCACTTTAATTCATCACCGGAATTTGAAAAGGACCTGAAAAGACTTTCAAAAAAATATCCAAGCCTTCGTAGCGATTTAGATGATCTGGAAGTCGTGCTCCGTGAGTTCCCAACTGGCATGGGTAAGAATTTCACCATCATCCATCATTCGGAAACTGTAAAAATTGTGAAGACGCGCCTTGCGTGCAAAAGCCTGCGAGACAGATCCATGAGGATCGTATACGCATATCATGAGGACAAAATCACCTTTGTTTACATAGAGCTCTACTTCAAGGGGAATAAAGAGAATGAGGATCAAGAAAGAATTAAAAAATATCTAAAAAACTGTTGACCATGTCCAAATACTACAATCCCCACCGCACTCGAAATCTCTACGATCCGAAATCGATCTGTTTATAAAATGTCCGCGGTGTTTTTATCTCGACAGAATGGATGAGTGGAGGGATTCGCTGCGGAGAGGGGTGACCTATGCCTTCCCCGGGACGAATCTTGTGCTGACGGGAGGAGTGGATGATGTGTGGGTGAAGCCGGACGGAGAACTCCTGATTGTGGACTACAAGGCGACTTCCAAAGAAGAGGAAGTGACGCTGGATGCGGAGTGGCAGGACGGGTACAAGCGGCAGATGGAAATCTATCAGTGGCTGTTTAGGAAAAATGGCTTCCGCGTTTCGGACACGGGCTACTTTGTGTATTGCAATGGCGACACGGACAAGGCC
This sequence comes from uncultured Candidatus Peribacteria bacterium, assembly GCA_964356305.1. Taxonomy (GTDB): domain Bacteria; phylum Patescibacteriota; class Gracilibacteria; order UBA1369; family UBA12463; genus CALREA01. The sequence continues at coordinate 4,205 of CAYHGS010000034.1, read as the reverse complement.
GCGTTTGACGGGAAGTTGGAGTTCAGCATTAAGCTGATTCCGTATACCGGCGATGACGGGTGGATTGAGGGTGTTGTGGGGGCTTTGTATAAGTGTTTGCGCGGCGGGAAGGTTCCGGCGTCCGGTGCGGAGTGTGATTACTGCGCTTATGTGGGGGCGGTGAAGGGGGTGGGGAACTTGTAAGAAATCCTTACAAGTTGGTTCTTAATATAAACATCTTTGTCAGGATCGTTTACATTGCCAGACTTAATGTAAACGATTTTATCCAGTTCCTTTCGAGTTACCGAGGAATCCTCGGTAACTGCTGGTATTTTTTCACGGTTTTGGGTCGTATAATCGTGAAAAACTACGTAAAAACACCCTATTTTCACGATTTCGAACTTGTGCAAATTTTGCACCGGTTCGAAAAAGCAATATGCGGGAAATGCATAATTCAACTTCTTCCTATTTTCCCTACCGCTTGTTATTCACATCTGAAATAAGTAAAATTTAGGCATGAAGAAAGAAGAGAAAATCAAGTTTGGAAAAGAAATCATTGACCGTGTTGTAAGTACTTCTTCCAAGCTGGAAGGGCTTAGCTTTGAACGAGCATGTAAAAATACTAAAGTTATAGCTTTGTTAAAAAAACATGGTCGGGGTTTCTCGTTATAGTATGTGCACTTTTTGCACGTACTGAATGGAAACAACTTGCATGTCTTGACCGTTTTGGCACAGAAGAATATAATTTACTCAGAAGGTAATTCCTTGTTCGTGGGGCTCCGTATGGTTCCTCTTGAGGCTTAGGTCTCGGCGAGCAGGGTTCTTTTATTTATGGGAAAAGATCGTTTTCTTCTATCAGAAGATTGCTTATTAAATTGCGGTAAAAATTATCTCCATACTCGCGGTATCTAAAAAGTGACCAGGAGACAAAATCAACGAGTTGTAGACATTTTTCGCTGAAGAAAGGGGTTGTTTCAATGTCGATGCTGATGCGATGCCGATTTTTCGCCTGTTTCTCCAGGTATGCTTTGAAGTTTTGATTCAAAAATTTGTTTGTTTCTCTTTGAGAAGCTACTAAATGGATTTTTCTATCTAGAGGTAAAATCTTCTTTTTGCAGATTCTATCGAGCAGAATATTTGTTACATAATTGTAAAGGATGTGCATTTCATCCTGAAGAGACGTATAAACGTTTTTCTTGTTGAGGCAGATGGACATCACGGAAATTGGCATTTTTGATAAACGACCAAGGACATAGGTTCTTACTTTTGGACTTTCTTTATAGGCATGTAGCGCACCATGATGGAATTTAACTTCTTTCTTGCTGAATCCGGTAAAAACCTTTTTGATGATTTTCTCGGCACTTTTTTTCTGTGCCTCATCATCAATGAACAAGAAAGAAATGATGAAGAATTTTGATGTTTTCTTTTTTGAAAAATCAAATCCCAAATCTCCGCTTTCGTCCATAAAAATATAAGCCATGCTTGTCTGTTACTTACAGAGGTAAGTGTACACTCACCTATTACAACTATCAAGGATAAATTCCGCCTTTTACAGGTTGAAATTTTCACCTTCCCTGCCTTTTCTTAGCCCTTTTTCGGCCAAGAGGTGTATACTATTTTCAATTCCATATGAATAAAAAAACCTTCCTTGCGGCGCTAGTCCCCTTCGTCATCCTGATGGTTTTATCCATTGCTCTTTCCCGCTGGGACGATCGGCCTTCAGATGGAAATCTTACTTACGGTTTTCCCTTCGACGTCTACTATAAAACTGCAGGGTATGGAGGTCCGGTTGGGTCGGGGTTTGAGCCTTCCGGTTTTGTGATGGATGCGCTCTTCTTTTACGGAATAGCTCTTGTGGGTTCTTATACGTTTTTCAAACTGAGAAAGAAGTAAAATTCTTCGCAAACTTTTCCTTACCCCTCCCTCTGCCTTGTGTTAAAGTAGCTGCGAGCTTCTTTCACGCATGAATTCCTACGCCATCCTTCTCATTGTCATTCTTATGCTTGCCGGGCTTACGGCTGCGGTGCTGGTTTTCATTCGCTATGAGGCCAACAGGCACCGCTGTCTTTCGATGACGTTCCTGAAAATTCGGGTGCCGAGGAATGAATCGAAAGAAGATCGAGAGCGAGATACGGAGTCCCAGGGTGCTCAACGTGATTTCAAGGAGACTCTGGGTATTATGAAGCAGTTTTTTGAATCGCTGGCGTCGCTGGAAGATCATACGTGGAGGCACTGGTTTTTTGGTCAGGATTTTTTCGGATGTGAATACGTCATTCAAGACAACCTCATCAACTTTTATTTGGTGGTGCCTCACCATTTGGTCGTCATTGTGGAAAAACAGATTACGGCTTTTTACCCCGATTGTTACATCGAGGAAGAACCGGACTACAACTTGTTTCAAGAGGGGTCCAAGACCGCTTCTTGTTATTTTGTGACGACCAAGCACTACCCCTACCCTATTCGCACTTACACGCGGATGACCACGGATCCTCTCAACAATATTTCCAACGTGCTTTCGAAGCTCGAGCCTTATGAAAGTGCGGCCATTCAAATCATGCTGCGTCCTGTTAAAAATGGTTGGCAGGCCAAGGGCCGCAAGGAGGCGAAAGATATTTTGGAAGACAAGCATCATTCGCTTTTGGGCAGTTTGAACCCGCTGATTTGGATTGGGGATATGCTCCGTCTTGCGTTCCAGGGAGAGGCGACAAAAGAAGCGCACGAAGCGAGCCGAACCACGCCGATGGTGGATGAACAAGTTAAAGCAATCGAAGAAAAAAACACGCAGGTCGGCTATGAAGCCGTCATTCGTTTGATCGCCGTTTCCAACGCGAACCACAAGTCAGAGGCGCTGCTGCACAGCATGAAAAGTGCCTTTGCGCAGTACGCCACCACGGACAACAATGCGCTCCACTACAAGGAACATTACATCGGGAATATTGTGCATCATTTCTTGATGCGCGATATGCGTCACCCGCTGCGTTTCCACAAAATGATTTTGTGTCCGGAGGAGTTGGCGAGTTTGTTTCACTTGCCGAGCATTCGTTACAACCGCGCGCCCACCATCAATTGGCAAAATTATAAAATTTCACCTCCCCCGGCGAATCTTCCCGATGAAGGAATTTTGCTCGGGCACAATTTGTATCGCGGCACGAAGACGGAGGTTCGCATGAAAAATGAAGACCGCTTCCGTCACTTCTACGTGATTGGACAAACCGGAACCGGTAAATCTTCCATTTTACAGGTGATGATTCGGCAGGATCTTCAGAACGGAAAAGGAATTTGTGTGGTGGACCCGCACGGGCAGCTCATTGACGACATTCTCCCCTTCATCCCCCGCGACCGTGCCGATGACGTGATTTATTTCAATCCCGCGGACCTTGATCGTCCTTTGGGTTTGAATTTGCTTGAAGCGGAAACCCCCGAGGAACGTGACCTTGTGGCCATGGACGCCATGAACATGATGATCAAACTCTTCGATGAAGAAATCTTCGGACCGCGTATTCAGGATTATTTCCGAAACGGATGTTTGACCTTGATGGAATACAAAGACGGCGGTTGTCTCACCGACATGGTGCGTCTGTTCACCGATGACGACTTCCAATACGAACGCACGAAAGACTTGAAAAATCCGATTGTGCGCTCGTTCTGGGAGCAGCAAATGGCCAAGACCGGCGCGCGTGAAAAGCAGGAAATGATTCCGTACTTCGCGGCGAAATTCGGGCAATTTGTGACCAACGGAATGATGCGTAACATCATCGGGCAAACGCACAGCGCCTTCGATTTCGGGAACGTGATGGCCACGAATAAAATTCTGCTCATGAACCTTTCGAAGGGAGAAACCGGAGACATCAACTCGAAGCTTTTGGGTATGATTGTGGTTTCGAAGTTGCAAGTGGCGGCCTTGCGCAGGCAGCGACTTCCGAAGGAAATGCGAAAGGACTTCTTCCTCTACATTGATGAGTTCCAAAACTACGTTACCGATTCCATTGAAGTGATTTTGTCTGAAGCCCGAAAGTACCGTCTGGGGCTGGCGATGGCGCATCAGTATTTGGCGCAGCTGGAAAGCGAAGGCAAGAAGGGCAAAGGGGTGAATCTCAAAGACGCGGTGTTCGGGAACGTGGGTTCGATTATGGCGTACAAAATCGGTGCGCAGGATGCTGAATACATGGCCAAAGAAATGTCGCCCGTGTTCAGCGACCAGGACCTCATCAACATCGACAAATACA
>CAYHGS010000033.1:0-13267 GCA_964356305.1 uncultured Candidatus Peribacteria bacterium | reverse complement strand
ATTCAGAGGAGCTACGCACGAAAATTCTCGAAAAATTCCATCAGGCAGATACACAACAAAAAGACCTAAAACGTAATTGCGGAAATCAATTACAATTCAAATCAGATAGCGATGGCCTGGCAGAAGTACCAAGATTCGCAATTCTTATTGCAAGCATACGACTACGAATACAAAAACTCGGAAATTATCTAGATTCCACCTCGAACAAGAAGTAATTTTTCTTACGAAACGACTCAGAACCCATCTCTACGATTCAAACGCGTCCTAGGGGCTGTTTTGCCATTTTGGCAGTCTAGAAGCCATTTATAGGCTATTGAGAGGGGAGGGAAGTGGTTTGAAGGAAATTGAGTGATATAAAATGTATATAAAATACATCTAAAAAATATACATATAAAATACATACTAAAATAAAGCCATAACGAACATGGTAGAAAAGTAAAAAAACAGAAACTCAAAACAACTAAACTCAAACCTCGCAAGCACTCGACTACCCAGAGCGCCATACTTTGCACAAGATACATTGTACAAAGTAATACCTCCAAAGCTGCAAAGCTGAATCAAAGCTGGTAGCTTTGGATGAAAGAAACCGACATTATCTAGGGCAACACCATATTAAAACAACTCACTTCCCTACCCACGGGAATCACCAATATTCTGGCTCCCTTGTAAACGTCCATCCATTTTGTACCTTAGCTCCAGCGCGCTCCATTTCCTCAACAATCTCATCAGGATTCAAGCTAGGTCTCGATAAGGCGGCCGATGGCTGTAATAAAAGAAATGCCTTAATGATAGGATAAGCCAAACTTCTCTGCTTTTGAATAAGACCAAGTACTGGACCGCTCAACTCCTCAGGAGGCAAAACCTCATGATTAGGAGCACCATCGACAGCATATCTCGCAGACTCAAGTATAAGCAGAGCTGGTGAAACTCCTTCTTCAAAATGCCATTGACTAAATCGTTGGCGCATATCATATGCAGTCGTATCAACTACCTGTCCCACGGCTCCAAACGATGAAGAGTTCCCAATAACCTTACGAAGCACACGGATTTGAATTGCTCCACGTACTGATCTACTAATATCGTTAAAATCTCGTAAAAGAGCAGGTAAGTCACCCGCCTCCTCCCTTCCATTATCCTCCACAAGACCCATATCGATACAGACAGCTAAGGCTTTCTCCATATCGCCCATTCTCGAACCAGACGCAACCATGCCCATAAAGAATATTTATAAATGTAAGGTAGTAATATAAGGAAAAATATAAAATAATCAATATAGAAGCCTAAATCCCCTTCACCATATACGTCCCATCAAGCTGATAACCGGTTTTGCGGTAGTATTCACGAACGCCAACACCGCTGATAATAGCCATTCTCTTGAAGCCGGCAGCACGGGAGATCTCTTCAGCCTTCAGGAGAAGAGTCTTACCCAGACCAAAGTGCTGTTGAGAGCCCTCTTCCCTATCGTTGAGAGGAATCTGCATACCATAGACGTGAAGTTCGCGAATGAGGGCACAGTCCTGAAGCTCTTTGATGAAATGTTTTTTCCCAGTAAAATACTGAGATGGGAATCTTAGACGTATAAACGCACAAATCTTGTCAGAAACAGGATCTTCCCATTGGATAAAATACTCCTTACCGTTTGAAGCGTCATACTCGGTTACGCGCATGCGCAGATCCTTTGGGTCGACCACGGTATCACGAACCTCGCGGCAACGGATACATCGGCATGATGGAAGTCCACGTCGTTTCATCTCCTCCTGAACTACTTGTCGCAAATTAGAAATCTTGGAACCGTCAACGATCGTCGGCGCAGGAATATCACGGTAAAGTCTAGTCACACGTACATATTCAGGGATGAGTGGTTTAATCTTGCACATCAGATCGATAAGCACCTCATCGGAATACGCCTTGAACTCTCCACGTTTATGCATCTTCTCCAACACAGACCATGGGACAACCATCGTCGGATAAATCTTCATCCAGTCAGGTCGGAAAGCGGGATTATCAAATAGTTCCTTCGTCATTTCAAAGTCTCTTTCAGGAGTAGAGCCATAGAGATTTGGCATCATGTGGGCATTAACTTTGAAACAGCCATCTTTCAGGAGTTGCATACATCTGGCCACATCGGCGATCGTATGGCCTCGCTGGTTGAGGGCGTAGATCTCGTCGTCCAGACACTGAATACCGATCTCGATTTTAGTGGCGCCGAGCGTAGCGAGGCGCTTCACTTCAGCCTCTGTGATATGATCCGGTCGCGTCTCAAAAGACAAACCGACACACCTATTTTCTGCCTTCTCATTCAACTGTTGTGCCTTCAATAAACTTCGTGCCGGTTTCAAAGGATAATTTAACGCATTAAAAATTTGCCTCGTAAAAGCCGTCTGGTAGGCATGCGGATAAAAAGAAAATGTTCCACCGGAAACGATAATTTCCACCTTGTCCGTTTCGTGACCCGTACGTTTTAAACTATCAATACGATTCACCGTTTGTCGATATGCTCCAAAATCGTTCAGAATAGCCCTCATAATCGCAGGCTCGTTCGAAAGATAACTCTTTGGCATTCCAGGTTCCGTAGGGCAGAAAATACACTTTCCAGGGCATGGGAAGGCTTTGGTAATAACCGTAATGGAAACAATTCCCGACATCGATCGAACTCCCCTCTTTCTCAAAAATTTCATAAACTCCCGATCTTCCACAATCTCCTTATCAGCGACCATATGGCGGTACGCCTCTATCAACTCCATATTCGTTGGAGTAGAAACTTTATGTTTCGACGAATAAAGGTTCTTCAATTGTTGCAAAGTCGCTTGGTCCTTCACTGGCGATTTCAGCGCTTGTCTGACCAACTCCTTCAGGGTATGATTTATGGGTATTTGATGCATGGCGAAGCCCATTCTACCATATGAAATCAGAAATTGCCCGACAAATTTTAAAAAAAGTAAAGCTGGACTACGATACCATCGCCCTTGAGTTTTCCAAAACCCGCAAATCTCCTTGGACCGAGTTCGACACCTTCAAAAACTCCATCCCACCACGCGCTACCATCGCTGACATAGGCTGCGGCAACGGTCGACTCATCGAGAGTCTACCCAAGGACATCACCTATACGGGAATCGACATCAGCAAAAACCTCCTCACAGAAGCCAAGAGACTTCACCCATCAAAAACATTTATCGAAGGATCCCTCCTCGACATTCCACTGACATCCAACTCGACTGATGTCACGTTCTGCATCGCAACCCTTCCTCACATCCCCTCAATAGAACTACGAGAAAAGGCCATAAATGAACTCATTCGCATCACAAAACCTAACGGAACCATTATCATCTCCGTATGGAATCTCTGGCAAAAAAAATATATCTCATCAATACTAAAAGCAATCCTCTCCAAAATCCTCTGTGGTCCACATGAATGGAATGATCTCTTCATCGGATGGAATAACAAACTCGAACGATACTACCACGCATTTACAAAACACGAATTACGAAGATTGGTAGCCAAAAAACTCACTATAGAAAAAATATTTACTTCGCACCATAATATTATCGTCATATGCAAAAAAGGATAACTATTATGGGCATACCAGTTGATGCACTGAAGAAAAACGAAGTGCTGGATAGTATTTTTAATACACACAAAGAACAAATACACATCATCACGGTAAATCCTGAAATAATTCTCGCCGCGCAAGATGACAAAGAATTTATGAAAATTCTCAATTCATCCACGATAAATACCGCCGATGGAACAGGACTCCTTTGGGCAGCCAATACGCAAAACAACTCAAAAATTATATCCGTACTCAAACTCTTTAAACTAATTTTCAAAAAACCCAAAACTCCCCTGCCGGAACTCATAAAAGGCTCCGATCTCATGCTCGATATAGCAGAACACGCAGCCAAAAACGGTACAAAAATATTTCTCTTAGGCGCACAACCAGGCGTTGCCCATAAAACAAAACACGAACTAGAAAAGAGGTTTCCAACCATCAGTATAGTCGGTACTCATTCAGGATCCCCATCAATTCACGAAGAGGAAAAAATAAAAGATCTCATCAACGATACCAATCCAGACATTCTGTTTGTCGCATATGGAGCCCCTGCCCAAGAAAAATGGATCGCCCGCAACCTTCACAAAATGCCAACCATACAAGTCGCCATAGGCGTAGGTGGAACATTCGACTACATCTCCGACACCATCAAACGCGCCCCCCCTTTCCTCCAAAATCTCGGCCTCGAGTGGCTCTATCGCCTCATCAAAGAGCCAAAACGCTGGAAACGAATTTGGAATGCCGTAGTAGTGTTTCCAAATAAAATAATATCACGCTAATAATTGACGCCTCCACGCATCAAACTTCTTTCCCTCAAAATACTCTTCAATAACCCGACGCAAACGCATCATTTTAAAGGAATTTGATTTCCAAACATACGATTCAAATTGCTCAAAATCCCCTTCTGAGAAATTTTCCCATTGAAGTGATGATTTTTCAAAAAGCTGCGCACGGAGATACTTCTCGCTACGAGAACCAAATTCCGGCCTTAAGTAAAGATAATCAAAGAGCGCCTTGGTCTTGGTAGCAACACGATAAATCTGGTCATGAAACTTCACCTCCTCATAACCGAAGAAACAAGTCGGCTTAATATTACGGTAGGCAAAATTACCTGCAAAATTTTCAAAAGTTGAAGTTTGACCATCGGTAATAGAAGTAACCGATCGAACAAGCCGAGGCGGAAGAATGCTAAACTCTTCAAGCACATACTCCAAACTGATATACGAAGGGATCCGAAGTTTCGAGGCGACAAACTCAGCCAATGCGACCTTATTCGACTCATGAGCGCATGAGGCGGAAGTCAGATATAGACCTTTTCTAAGAAGCAAAAGTGAGCCACCTTGCAAGGCACGCTTGATTCGACCCTGAGCAGCATGGGAACTGAGATGAAATTCGGACATAATATCCTCCTTAGTAACACATATCCGTGCACGAAAATACATTTGATATGAGAAAGAGTACGAAAAACGTACCTATTCTAATACAGAATGTAGGAACGGGAAAGAACAAAATTTGACAAATAAATTAATATAGTGCTAAATTCACTTTGCTATTTCATAAGATAAATAACATGCTTCCACTGACGCGTTTGCCTGACTATGCCGAAGGAGAAACTCCAAAGAGACGGTTGAATGATTTAGACTGCAATAACGAACCGGAATTGCACAGTTCATTAGAAGAAGCAGCAAGAGAAACAGCTAAATTATATGCACAAGGAAATTTAGCCAGTAAAGAGTACCGAAAAGTAGTTTCAGGGGAAAAAATCGGCACATTTTCCATATCCGGCAGAATCATAGGTGAAATACCCGCAGGAACGCCCACGATGACACATCAACCCACTACGGAGATCACACCTGAGGCAATATCAATCCAAACAACCTTTCATGGTAACAGCTCGGCTAATAGCGGAATTCGACTGTATCTGACCTCTAGCGCAAATGTTTTTCAATTAGTGCGCGTGATGAGTGGCAACTATCCGCCCGCAAGTGATCAAAATCATATTGATACCTATCTTCCCGCCGCACTAGCTTTTGCTCAAGAGCTCTCAAATATTACCGGTAGTACATATACCATTGATGCACGATCATGCATTCAGCACTACGCCCAATGGAACAAAGGAAAATTACCTCAGCTAGAACAAGAAATACACATCAAGCCTAGGGCAGATTTAGCCACTACGACTATTGACTCGGCCAGAAAACGAATAGCAGACATAATTCCTGTATGAAATTTCCATCAGAAACAGAAGGCCTGCATACAACCGATACCGCGAGGCGGATGAAGGATATCGATCTTTCACCGGAAGATATCATGCGACTTGCCGCATGCCAGACACCACTACAGCGACTAGCAACTAGGCTGAATCCCATCGGAAGCGAAGTTCATAAAGAGATATTGAGACTCATCCCTATTCTCGAATGGGAGGAGGGAATTTATATAAAATCATTTCTCAATAGGATAAAGGGCGAATCCCCGGCATTTCATAAAAAATATATCGAAGGATTACGTGATAAAGAACAAATTCGAGAAATCGCCCTAGGTGCACACAAGACACTTTGTTTTGGCCAAATCATCAACTACCTAATGGAAATGGAGATCTTCAAGGATGATCCAGTAGGAATCATGAACGCCATAAGCACGATGAAAGATCTAGACGAAGAACGATCGAGCAGTAATAGAACGAGAATAGTCCGAATGTGCGCATATCAAAGCAAGAAAGAGCTATTCAACACCATTGAGCTTTGTAAAAAAATACAAAACGACTTAGGCGAGAGAATTCTTGATGAAACCCTAAGAATAATAGAAATAGTCGGTCAAGACATGCCTCACAATGAGGTCATGAAGCTGTTGGGAAATATCTATCAAGCTGAATTATCAATACATGATTATCATGAAGGAAATTATACTCGTCTGCTCTATGTACGATATGCGCATCTATATAAAGGATCTCTCGAGAAATTAGTAACGATCAGTAATATTATTTTGGACATGATGACCGAAATTGGACCAGTAAGCTTGCTCATGCTCGAAACAACAAAATGCAATTCTATCGAAGATATTGATAAAAAATGCATATCGATAATGTTCGGAAAAGGATCGACAAGAGCCGCTCAAGCAGAAGCCTAACTACTTCTTCCCCTTCTTCGCCCTTCTTTGCTGAATCGCATGGAAGGCATTTTCCAAATACGGTTTTAATTGTTCAATAAGAAAATGGAACGCATTCAAAGGACTTACGATAACCTGATTTACCTTTTCCGTTACCTCCTTCACATCCTGAGTCACGCTCGAAACATCTCTCAAAATAAAAATCGTGTATAGGAGCGTAATCGACAAGAAAATTACCAAAACAATAAAGCCTACGGCAAGCGACAAATATAAAATATCAAGCGTTGAGGTGACCATGAGTGTGAGGTTATGATCTCTGTACCGAAGATTCTACCATAACTTTGACTCCTCACCAAATTTTCATTCAAATATCAACCGGTACTACTCCAGAAGTTTTTTCACCACATCATTTACTACTCCGGGATTGGCGCGACCTTTCATGCGAGCCATTACCTGACCCACCAAAAAGCCAAAAACTTTTATCTTTCCGGATTTGTATTCGGTAACTTGGTCTACATGTGCAGCAAGTACTTCACTGGCAATTTTCTCAATTTCACCTGTATCACTCACCTGCTCCAGCCCTTTTTCTTGTATAATTTCGAGAGGACTTTTCCCTTTCAAATACATCTCTTCAAAAATCTCTCCTTTCGCCATATTGTTGGAAATTTTTCCGGACTCAACGGCATTCAAAAGCTCTCCAAGATGTTCAGGAGACACAGGACACTCATCGATATCCCTGGCGTCCTCCTTCAAAAAACGCAGAACAACAGTCGTAATAAAACTCGCCACCTTCTTCGGGTCATGGGTAGCAACCTTCAAGGTATTCTCAAAATAAGCAGCCAAGTCCTTATCCTCTGTAAGTAATTCAACATCCGCTTCAGAAAGAGCAAAATCTCGAATATATCGACCTCTGCGAACAGCTGGCAACTCCGGTAGCGAACTTCGAAGTTCACTCAAAAGCGCCTCGCTCAGACCCAAAGGTGGCAAATCCGGTTCCGGGAAATATCGATAGTCGTCAGCTCCTTCTTTTTCTCTCATGAAATAGGTCGCCTGCTTTTCCTCCTTCCAGCCAACAGTAATATCCTTATCTTGAGGTTTTCCCTCCTCCCATAGTTTTCGTTGACGACCAACTTCATATTCAATAGCCGCCTCTAATGTTTTAAATGAATTTAAATTTTTGATTTCCGCGCGTGAATACAACTTCGTATCGCCCTTCGGTCGGAGTGAAACACTCGCATCAAAACGCATCATTCCTTTCTCCATATCGGCATCACTCGATCCGACATAACGAACGATAACCTGAATCTCTTTAGCGTAAGCAGCAGCCTCAGCGGCGCTTCTCATATCCGGATCACTGACTATTTCCATCAACGCAACGCCCGCACGATTAAAATCACAAAGAGTTCCGCGATCAACGTGCGTCAATTTTCCGGCATCATCCTCCAGATGAAGTCTCGTAATTCCAATAACTTTGTCCTCACCATTCACACGAATAGTAATCTTCCCATGCTCAGAAAGTGGCTTATCGAACTGGGAAATTTGGTATCCTTTTGGAGAGTCAGGATAGAAATAGTTCTTACGATCAAACTTAGAATATTCAGGAATGGTACACTGGAGTGCCATAGCGGCAATGGCACCCTTACGCACCGCCTCTGCATTAATCACCGGAAGTTGTCCTGGAAAACCCATACAGACAGGACAGGTATTTTCGTTTGGCTCAGCGTTGTACGCATTGGCAGAACACGAGCAGAACATCTTCGATTTCGTAGCAATTTGCGCATGAATTTCAAGACCGATAATTGTTTCAAGTTCGAGCATAAAGGAGAAATTAGATCGCATTCATTGTAAGGCCTACATAGACATTTTCAAACACCTTTTTCAAATCCTCCAGGCTACCGTTATTGACAATCTCATTAACCGTTTTGTAATCACGAAAATTATGCAGCATGGCGTTAAAATAAGCATCATCCTTCCCTCTCAAGAGGACTCTTTCGCGACACAAAGATTCATCAGAAGTAACTCGCAAAAAAACATCCGGAAAACGACCGAGGTCAGCAGACTCAAAAGCAGCAGACTCAAGAACCAAAAGAAAATTTCCCGCTTTTTTCTGTTCATCAATCCAGTGCTGCGCGTCATTTACGACCAAAGGATGAATAAGATGCTCCAGGATTCGCATCTTGGCAGGATGCGATAATACCAAACGTCCCAATTTCTTCTTCGAAACAGAGCCATCCTTAACTAAAAATTGATATCCAAAGAACTCTCCGATTTTTTTAGCTCCAGCCCCTCCCGACATATAAAGTTTATTTACCACCTCATCCGCATCCCATGAAACAAATCCTTTTTCACGAAAAAAACTCGCAACTGTAGACTTTCCCGAACCGATCGGACCAAAAATACCAATAATAAACGGCTTATTCATGAGAAGGGAATGATATGCCACACTGTTCAAATGCAGATCGATACGTTTTGAGAGCCGCTCTTGCAGCCTTGATATCCACGGTAGCTCCTAGCTCGTGCGCCAACGAATTACGTAACTTATGTGCTCTCCATAAGTCCTGTTCATGAGAAAACTGTTTTCCGGCCTTTTTCAAGGAATCTCCTAGCATGCCCTTATATCCGAGCTTTTTGAAAAGGAAGTTCAAAAGCTTATCCCCTTCCATTACAACGAATCGAGGATCCCAGTGAAGTTTTTTGTCCAAGTCTGCAAAGCGCGTACGAATCATTTCGACATCTTGAATGGAAAAAATAACACGTTTCCGAAAAAAAGCGACATAGATGCCAAAACAAAAGAGGAGAAAAAAAGCGATAGAAATACTAACATTCAAAAAATTCATAAATAATATTTATTTTTTTCGTTTTAGTTGGGGTTTTGCCGTCTTCATCGACTCCGTGAGTCCTGCAACCAACGGATCCCCAGGACCGACTTTCTTTATATGTTCATAAAGCATATTGGAAAGAAGAGATTTGAGGGTGTCATGACTACTGTAATTATGATGTTCCATATATTCCTCCTGATACTTCAAAACGAGTCGTTCAATGCGCTTAGGATTACTGGCGCCCGCCATAGTCATCACTGACCCCGAACCAACTTTCTGAATCGTAACATCACCAAAACCAAGAACCGTACGCCAAAAACCGGCAATCGTATAGCTAACTCCCTCTACCATATGATATTCAACTCTCGCGGTAGATACCTCAAAAAGACCGGGAGAACGAATATCAAGAATTCCCCTGTCGGTAATAAGCCACACATAATAATACCAATCATAAAGATCGTAAAATATGCGAAGAACGGCTAAAATCATCCAAGATACGGTTAACCAAAAAAGCATGGGGAAAAAATACATAACACCAACAGGAAACACAAAACCTATAATAAGAATCTTGAATAAAACCGGAGACATAACGGCAATATGACGATGTATAACCGCATGCACTTTTTCCCCTTTCTCGAGGTACTCTCCAAAAAAATAATAAGCAAATTTCATACACCACGATTGTACGGGAGTTACCGCTGCTTGTAAATAAAGCAAAAAATATATATGATAGGCATCATGGAACATGAAAATAGTACAATCAATCTCAATCCACGGCACTCAACGAAGGGAAAACAAATGAAAAAAATAATAAAATTTGCTGGAGAAATTATTCTCGATGCCGTCATTATTATCGCTATGGTGGTTTTCATACGAAGTTATCTAGTGGCACCATTTCAGGTACATGGAACTTCAATGTGCAATACCTTAAATTATAGAGACGGAATCTGTAACACAGGATATGGGGAATATCTCATAATAAGCAGATTGGGATATGTCATTGACTCTCCAAAAAGAGGAGATATCGTTGTATTCAGACCACCGGGAACAGATACATACGGAAAACTAGAATCACTATTCAAAACATTGCTTCATATGGATGGGCAGGAGTTTTTCATCAAACGTGTCATTGGGCTCCCCGGCGAAACCGTAGATCTCAAAAACGGCAACGTGTATATCACCAATAGCACTCACCCTGACGGCATAAAACTCGAAGAACCATATTTGAGCGCAGCTAATCAAGGAAACACATTGCCACTTATTCCCGGGAAAACAAAATTCGTAGTGCCGGAAGGGCGATATTTGGTATTTGGAGATAATCGACAAGTTTCCACCGACGCGAGAAGTTGTTTCAGAAGTTCCATGATTAGTGGATGCCGCACAGATGCCGACGGTTACATAGGACTCGATCGAATAGAGGGAAGAGCCTGGCTTGTATTATTTCCACTCAACAAAATAGGAACGCTCGCGAAACCATCATACGGATTATAGAATACGTAAGATAAATCTACTACCTAAAGCTCAACGCAAAGTACAACTCCACCAAAACAACGGAGGTGATTAAAAGCATTCCCGTCCACCATGTAAGTACACCTGCCAACTGAAGAGCAAGAGCCGCCTCCGCCAGGACGCTCAAAAGAACACCTTGTCGAAGAGAAATATTAATATGATGATAGTAAACCTCATTTCGGTTAAGCCATAATCTCACATAGAAACCAAAAATAGCGAAACTACAAGCGAGAGCAAGGAAGAGGGTAAGAAAGAAAAACCCTAAAGCCATCCCAGTTGATTCAAAAGGGGCTAACTTAAAGATGACCACAAACCAACCCAGCCAGCTCATGGCGGCAGCAAGGCCTATGATAGAAAGATAGCGATGATGAGTCATGATTTTTTAAGATAACGATTGGCGTAAACGTATACTGCTCCACTGCAAAGCATCACAATACCTAGGATAATGGCATATACTTTTGCGAAAGACATAAGAATAACACTCAAAAGGTCACGGGCAAGTACTAAGGTAGATTGAGAAACGGTAGGATCTACGATTGATTCGGGAGGAAATAATGACACAACCTTCGAAAGTATCAAGGCAAGAAGAAGTCCGAGAACAGAGGCAGTTACCAACATAAGACTCGAAAGCATAAGCCCGGTATGAAAATTACGCATCCAGAGAAGAAGCATAAGAGAAACAAAGGCGAGAACAAAAAATACAGTATACATATTCATCATTTCAAATTGCCGAATGGCAAAAACGGCATCACGACGTGATACATCAAACGTCACATCCCTCGCAAAACCAGCTTCATTTGGACCAACTATGCTCTTCAAAACCTTCTGCTCATAAGCCACCTGAAACGCTTTATTGAATTTCTGTTTAAAGTCACTCGTCTGCCAAGAAAGAAGAGAGCAGCTCGGAAAAACACCTGTACCATCAGGTTCGACGCCGGTAGCACAAGGAGGAATACGATCAAGAATCTGCTGAGTGATACTCTGAAGGAAAAGTCTGGATGGTTCAAGAAAAGGCGAAAAATCAAAAGTCATCTTCAGCTTATCGGCCTTCGAAGAGTCAAGAGGAGCAGATGAAATATCCTGACTAAATTTTGACGAAGATTTCTCAATAACGTTCTTAAAAATATCCTTCGTAAAATACGTCATCA
Organism: uncultured Candidatus Peribacteria bacterium; assembly: GCA_964356305.1. Taxonomy (GTDB): domain Bacteria; phylum Patescibacteriota; class Gracilibacteria; order UBA1369; family UBA12463; genus CALREA01. The sequence continues at coordinate 1,136 of CAYHGS010000033.1, read as the reverse complement.
ATAATTGACGAACCTCGTCTTCAGAGAAATAACGTTGGAAAGCAGAATCAAGTCCAATCATATTCTTCGTCGCTACATTCATAGCAGGACCATAGGCAGTGTCCAAAAACGTTCCGGTATAAAAAGAACGAGAAAAGAAAGTATGCGAAACGGCGAGGCCCAAGAAAAAAGGCAAACTGCAAAGTACAAACACGGAAAAAATAACGATGGTAAGAATCTTCCTGTACATGGCAAGATTGTAACAAACTACTGCTGGAGGGTCAAACCTTGTATTGGAAATTGGGATCCGGACGGTAAAACTTTATCGGTAATAATTTTCCACATCGTTTCTTTTTGGATATTACCTGGAATACTGAAACCGGCTGCTTTTTTATGACCTCCTCCGTTAAATTTTCCAGCAAGTATGGTCAAATCAACATCATCACGTCTCGTTCGAAACGACCCTTTAATATTCCCTTTTCCATCCTCGGCGAGAAGGAGACAATATTGTGTATCAGGTACAGCGTTAAGCAAATCAATAACTCCACCTGACTCATCCGGATGGGCTCCACTTTCCTCAAAATCTCGCATAGTGAGAACTGACATACACACACCTTCATTGGATACCGTCATATTCTCCAAAGTTCTTCCCCATAATTTAAGGGAGCTTAAAGAATTGGTACGGAACATTGAGCGTGCGATAGCGCTTACACGAGCTCCATGCGCTACAAGATCGGCAGCCTGTCGATACACCTCTTCCGTAGTATTTGAATGCATTAGACTTCCGGTATCATTGTAAATGCCTGTCAAGAGCGCAGTTGATATAGAAGGAGTAAGAGCGATATTCATGTACGTAAACCATCGATATATGAGAACCGTAGCCGAAGGAGCAATGGGGTCTACCATATTAAGCGTTCCAAAATTATCATTAGAAGCATGATGATCAATATTCAGAACAGGAACCTCTCCCGAGAAAATATCAGGATAAATCGTATGAAACTGTGTCATATAATTTGCACCCGCATCGGAAACAATGATGAGATCATACTGACGGAAATCAAACTCACGAACAAAACTTCGAATATCCGGAAGAAAAGCGTAACGGTCAGATGGCACATCAATACAGGCCAGCGTCGTCTGCTTACCCATACTCTGCA
>CAYHGS010000032.1:0-14209 GCA_964356305.1 uncultured Candidatus Peribacteria bacterium | reverse complement strand
GTTTTCCCATGACCTGATTCGTCGTCGCGTTCATGACAAACCATTCCATGGGGAAGCTTCAAGGATGCGCCCATGAATCATCATGCAAGGCACTCTTGTATTGTCTTCTGAGAGGTAAGAATCTAGCGGTATTTGCTTGACATAGTATTATTTTATCCTATAATACATTCTTATTTAAATTTAAAAATACCATATGACCGAAAATCCTGAACCTCAAAAACCTCAAAATAGAAATCTTCCTCTTGGCACCATACCATTATTTTTTGGTGCTGCGGCGGCATTACATACCGTGCGAGGGTGCTCTACAAAAAGACAATGCGACACGATTAAGCCTCCTAAAGGTGCCACGGAATCTCAAAAAATTGATACGTTGATAGAGCAAAATACCTGTTACGCATCTGCGCTAAGCCAGGTTCAAGAATCAACGAGTGCCCTCGTTCTCGCCGTAATCATGTTGGCACTCATCCGAATGAGCTCTAGAACCGAACCAAAATAAATACGCAGCAGCTAATATGAAAACAATTCTTCCCTCGATTAGCGCACGTTAAAGATGCCGTTTCTCGGATTAATGTTGATGCCTCATAATCGCATTATCCTTGGCGATAAATGTCTTTTCTATGTCCGAGGTCGAGGACTTCTACGATAATATGATGAGAATCAATAGAGTATATAATTCTAAATGGCCAGGCACGAAGCGAGTAGGCGCCTTTGTAATCTCCGTGAAGTTTTTTTCCAATAAAAGGATCTATCGCGAGGATATTTATGGCGCGGCCGATTTTTATTTGCCAAGGTTTAGGAAGTTTCTGAAACTTCTTTTTTGCCTTATCGGCAATTTCAATTTGGTACATGTCATGGAAGGTTTAATTCTTTTTTCACATCTTCCCATTTGTGCATTCGTCCGTGCTTCGAATCTTCGAGTCCGTCCTTAATGCCTTTTACCGCTTCCGGATCAGACATAATTTCAAGCGTTTCCATAAGGCCCTCGTAATCTTCATAGGAAAACATGACGACTTTTGGTTCGCCGTCGACGGTGATGGTTATTTCCTGACCGGGATGTTGCGCTGTTTCGATGAGCTTGAAAAATTCGCGACGCGCGTTTGTTGCCGAGAGCATGGATTTTTGATGTGCTTTTAATGGTGGTTTTTTCATATGTACATTATAACGTACATAAGGTGGTCTGGTCAAGGGACTGCTATTCATAGGGCGTAAGATTATTAAAAAAAGAAAGCGGGTACAGGACACCTTCGGTGTCTGGGGAGTTGCTCCGTGCAGACGTTTTTTAAACGTGCTGCACGGAGACTTTGAGTACGGTACGATGAAGCTTTCTTTGGAAAGATACTTCACCCTTCTCGTCGAGATGACTCGTCGGGTATTCACGATGGAGAGAATGTGCGCTCCATGTTTTTACCACTGACGGGAAATCATCTTTTCAGAGATGTGCCGTTGAAGGGCGGAAGAAACACTAGTAGCATTTCGTGATGTTCACGGTTCCGGTTTTTTCGTAGTCGACGCAGTTCGTGTTGGAGTAGGTCTCCAAATACACGCTGCTCGCACTCTGTACCGTCGTCAGTTTGAAGGTGAGGGTGCCTTCATACTGACCCGTGAAGGTTGACTGACAGCCGGATCCGATGGGTTTTCCCATGACCTGATTCGTCGTCGCGTTCATGACAAACCATTCCATGGGGAAATTTCCAAAGGCCTGTCCGTTGATCTTGCTGATCTTGCCGTAGCCGGTCGTGCCGCTGACGCTGTCGATTCGGAAGCAGTACTTGGTACCACAGACTTTGTTCGTGTCGAACTTGTAGGTCTGTCCACCGCCTGATGCGATACAACTTCCGGTTTCCCACTGACACTGCGCGGTACAGGTGTTGGTTTTCGTGCCGCTGATGTTGCCGCACGCTCCGCTTGTCGCGCAGCTCTGCTGTGCTGTCGTTCCCGGTGAGCAGGATCCCTGTCCGGCACATGCCGTGGCATTTGGGCCACTGCACTGGTAGGTTCCACAGTAGGAGCATGACGTGTTCGGTTTGTTGGCGAGCGATGATTCACCGCCGCACTCGTTTTTGACGGGAGGTGGAGCTTGTCCACTGCACGTCACCGAATCTATGCTGTTGCATTGCCACGTTCCCGAGTTGGGACAGCTTCCGCCAGGTTGATTACTGAGACCGGAGCAGCCGCCGCAGGCGTTTTTGACACCCTCGTCAACCTGTCCATCACAGTTGTCATCTTGACCATTGCAGACTTCTTGCTTTTGCGAACAGCAGACACCTCCTTCGTCCGTCTGGCCGTCGCAGTCGTCATCTTTTCCGTTGCAGATTTCGACCGATGATTTGCAGCAGACATTGTCCTCATCGGTTTGGCCGTCACAGTCGTTGTCGATCTTGTCACAGATCTCAGGTGATGACTTGCAGCAGACACCTCCTTCGTCCGTCTGGCCGTCGCAGTCGTCATCTTTTCCGTTGCAGATTTCGACCGATGATTTGCAGCAGACATTGTCCTCATCGGTTTGGCCGTCACAGTCGTTGTCGATCTTGTCACACTTTTCCGGGAGAGGAGTTTTGTCACATGCCGACCATGCACCCCACTGGCATCCATCGCACGTTGCGAATTTCTGACCACCGCATGCGCCACAGGACTGCGTTTTTACCTTTCCCAATTCGCAGGCTCCTGAAGTGACGCAGTTGAGCTTCTCCTTCGTCGTGTCGCACTGATACGCGCTACACGTGCCGCATGGCGCGCCCATCTTCACCTTGAAGACAGTGCAGCCACCACATTCGTTGAGGATACCTTCATCCGTCTGACCGTCACAGTCGTCATCTTTTCCGTTGCAGATTTCGACCGATGATTTGCAGCAGACACTTCCTTCATCCGTTTGGCCGTCGCAGTCGTTGTCGATCTTGTCACAGATCTCCACCGATACAAGTTTGCTGCAGACGCTGAACTCACTCCACGTGCACTGACTGCCACACGTGTGAATCATCTTTCCGCCGCAGCCGCCACAGATTGCTTCTTCTAACTTCCCGGGTGAACACGCGCCCTGTCCTGTACAGATACCGTTGACTACCCAGAGGTTGTTTTGGCACTTCCATTGCTGGTTGCCGCAGTTTCCGCAGGGGAGCGTTTTGGTATTGCCCGCACATTTGCAGGAGGCTCCGGTTGAACCGGCATCCGCCTGTGGACAGGTCGTTGTCGATGCGATGATCTCTCCCGTGTCGAGAATGGAGAGATTTTTTTCGAAGTCCTGACGCGCGACATTGAATGCAGGGTCGAGGTATTGGTCACCCAATGGATAACCAAACTTCGATGGACCGTTTCCGGCTGCCCGGTAGACGTTCCACATCGTGCCGCGAATCAGAAAGGCCTGGAAGTTATCACTCGTGTTTTGCAGCATGATGCCGCAGCTCCCGTAGCTACCTCCGTCATAGTCCTGAAGGAAGTAACCCGTGGTCCACTCGTGTACATAGGCCGTCTTCGCATCTTTTCCGGTCGCGTTTCCGATCTTGAGGATGCCGCCATTTTTCTTGAAGGCGGTCACTACCGCGTAGGACTTTCCACCCATCCAGCCGTCCGAGAACATTCCCGGGCAGGCACCTTCAGGATAGAATTGGTCCGTCTTGATGTTCCCACCCCCGAATCCGGTGTAGACGAGGATTTTCTTTTCGAAGAGAATTTCCGTTGTCATTTTCACCAAATCGAAAGTGCTCGCGATGGGCTTCCCGATGACGTTAACTCCGCCACCATTTTGCCACCACGAGTAGATCGGTTCCGCAAGCGTGATTGGAACAGGCGCATGTCCGATGAGGTCGTAGATCAGGGCGGCGCTTTTGCCATCCTTTTCGTATACCTCGATGACCAGCTCTTTCTCCGCCGCACCACCCGTAGCCAACAGCCACGTGAGATTTTTCTTCACCACGTAGCCCTGACCTACGTAATTGTCGTAGTAGGACGCGGTGATGTTTTTCACGTGGTCGAGGAGGGAGGTGTAGCCGATCAGGTTGTGTTGCGGATCGAGCGTGCATTTGCTCAGATTGAAGGTGAGCGGAGGTTTCCAGTCATTCGCCAAACTGCAGATGTCGACGGGCTTTCCGTCGACCTCAATCTGGAAGTGAAGATGTTCACCCGTCGTCATGCCCGTCCTGCCACCATAGGCCAGTGGATGAAATCGATCCACCCACTGACCCGCTTTGACGAACATCGTGTTTTTCTTCAGGTGCATGTACTTCGAGACGACCTTGTCATTGTGACGGATCTTGATCATGTTGCCCGCACCGCCGTTGCAGTGCTGTGACGCGTAATCCGTCCCTTTGTCGCAGCCCTCAAGCAACGGTTCCACGATGCCGGGAGCCACGGCAAATACCGTGTACTGCCCGTCGACGTCGTTGGGAATGTTGCGATCCCAGCCGTGATGTTGATCGTAGGCGTGACCGTAAGAGAAGGCGTTGACCACTCCGCAGATGTCCTTGATCTCGCCGATTTTGGCTTCGAGATCGTAGATCGCCGTGCTCCCCATCTGGCTGTACTCGTCGGTCCAGTCCTCGTAGAGCGGGTCGGTGATTTCGATCTTGTAGCTGCCGAACTCGGGCGCGATCGCGTGACTACTGTTCACCCACATCACCGTGATGAAGATGAAGAAAATGACCTTGATGATGAAGGGAACATTTTCCTTTGGATGCTTGTAGAACATGACTGACTCCTGTGTAGCGTTTTTGCGACGCTAGTTGACCGCCTGTGCGGATTTAGTGACCATGTAGAGAACCTCGAGCGACTTCTCCATGAAGCCGTCAACGAAAAGATGCTCCGGCATGCTGAAACTCATCTCGATACGCAGCGCTCCGACCTTTCCGATCTTCACGTACGTGTACCGATTGAAACCACCGCCACTGTCGGCCGAGTGATACTTGAGCGTCTGACCCTGATAAGTCGCCACCTCATCCGGCTTTCCGTAGAGGTACTTCCACCAGTCGTCAAATCCCACGTAGCTCGGGCAATACTCGAACTCCGTACGCAGCGTGAAGTGCGCGGTCGTTGCCAGTTGCTGATTCGTCAGACCGATCTTGTTCGCCGAGTTTCCACTCAGCAAAAGATCAGTCGTCTTCAGCTGACTCGCCTCAACCCATGACGGAAATTGCACCTTGTACTGATACGCTTTGCTCGTGTACCAGGTGGTTCCGTCGTTGAGCTGCGTGATGTCCGCGGGCGACAGGATTTTCGTATCCTGCGTCTGCGAATCTTGCGCTTGCACGTCCTTCGTGAAAGCATCCTTCACAACTTGAATGTCTTTCGTGACCTGACTGTCCTTCACCGTGGCCACGTCAATCGTGGTCTTGGTGTCCGTCACGGTTTTCGCGTCGAGCATCGTTTTCGATTCTACATCTACCACTCCGCCGATATCGAGCTTTCCCGAAACTTCCGGCTTCTGAGATGCCGTCTCGGTGACCATGTCGATGAAAACTTCAGCGCTCGTGTCCGCGATGATGTCGGTGACGACATCTTTCACGGTACTGATGATGTCCTTCGTGATCGTGATGATGTCGGGCTGCTTGCTGTTGCCCACATCCTGGATGGACACGCTTCCCGTGTCCTGGATAACTTCAACGCCTGAGTCCGTGCCGACAGTGTCGATCACGTTCGCCGATGAAGTTTCCTCGCTTTTGCTCTTCACGTCATCTGCGCTACTCATACTGTCCGAACCGCCGGTCGCGATAATCGCGTCGCCGTTCATGTTCTTGACCTTACCTTCGTCTTCGCTGTTCGCGTCTTCACTATCCGTCTCTTCGCTGTCCGCGCCGATGTCATTCTCCACATCGCTGTCACTGCTGTCTTCTCCGTTGCTGTCGGTTTCGCCGACCGTTTCCGAACTGTCGATGACGCTTGCCTGGATCTCTCCAATCCCATTGCTGAGCTTGGCGTCCTGCTGATTGCCGATGGCACTGACCTCCTGCGAAGTTGGACCCTGCGCGATTTCGTCGCTAGCACATCCCGTCAGAACCGCTGACGTGATGACGACGAACATGACGTAGAGGATGAAGAAGAGAACGAAGAGGATCTTGTCGATCCTACTGCTGACCGTGGTTTTCATAGCCGTGTGCTCCATGTGTCTTGAGGTTAAGAAGTGTGATCCTTGTGACCAGTTGAAGTTTACGCTTCGAAACTTTCGATGCGTTGTAACATTTCTTCCGCTGGTTTCAAGGAACGATACTGAAAAGAACGTTTCAACCATACCACCCGCATCTAACAAAACCCTGACATATGTATTACATTATCTTGAATAATTTGTTACACTTTCACCATGAAATTCGAGAGAAGGCAAACTGGTTTTACCCTGATTGAAGTTCTCCTGGTGGTTATTATCATGGCGATTATTACGACCGGAGCGTTTAGTGGTATGCTCAATCTTCAGCGTACCTCACGTATTAATGCTATGTCACGTCAATTCTCCAGTTTTCTCGAGATTGCGAGAAGTTATTCGCTGAATGGGAAACTCGTTAATACTGGCTGCGAACCTGGTCAAACTCAATGCGTCCCTCAAAGTTTTGGAGTTATTTTGAAGACAGAAGATTCAAAAAAATGTCCGAGCTTATCTTCTGTAAATTTGATGTATCAAAAACTGAATAAGCTAAATTTTGATGATACCGTTACCATGGATTCTTTTTGTACCAATCCAAAAGTCGATCTTTGGTATTCTTATAAAGATGGGGCGCAAAAAATACTTCCCCTTGCTACTTTCTTCGCCTACACTCCTCCTTTCGGAACTTTTTCTACAACAGATCAACTAGATACGACACCTCAAAAAGTTACCCTTACATTTTGCGAAGCGGCTACCGGCGCGCAATCCTGTAATCCAAATTCCTACTCCAAAGTCTTAACCCTCTACACGAATGTTGGCGTTATTGAGTAAATTTTTTCGGAACAATCTTCGGAAGAAACATCGTGGAGAAACGTTGGTGGAAATTCTTGCCGCAGTGTTTGTACTGGCGATAACGGCTACAGCAACCACTTCTTTGATCATTAATTCGAGTCGTACGAGTTACAATATTCGCAGAACTTTCCAGGCGCGCTATCTCGCTCGCGAGGCTTTTGACATGCTGAGAATGATTCGCGATACGAACTGGATTCGCTTCTCTGACAAAAATTGTTGGAATATAAAATTCGATTCGAAAACATGCTCGAAACAAAATCCTGAGAGTATTCAAGATGGCAATTATGCTCTGGTGATGAATACGGCGCAGGATATGTATATGCGGTTGTCGATGGTTGCCGGTGGAGGTGAAGACCTTTTTGAAAAATGCAAAGAGTTCTCGGGCCTTGCCCAGAATCCATACAATATGTATGAAAACAAAACGGATGATCCTGCTAACGCCTATAATGGCGTCATGTTTAGTACGGATGGAACGCCTCCTGCTGATATTACTCCGGCATTTTGCAGAAGAATAACGTTAACAAAATCTGATCTTGATGCCATAAAAGTTGATGTTACTATTGCCTGGAAAGTTGGCAGTCAACCGCAAGAAGAAACCTATAGTTCGTACCTAATGAATTATTAATTTTGTACCTATGTCCCTCAAACAAACCCTCACCAAACGTCCTGCTGTCTCCCTTGTCATTGCCATGGTGATGGTATTGGCCTTTATGATGATGACGGCGGATATCATGCAGGGCATGATGCGTACGCAAAGCATTGCCAAGGGAGCCAAGTTTTCTGATCAGGCACAACTCAATGCCCAGTTAGGATTGGAATTGGGATTGTATGCACAGAATAAACCGGAGAGATTTTCTACGCTTATCAAGGCAATCAATGGAGGTAATGAAGCGCCTGATAACATTATTACAAATGCCCAAGGAAATACCATTTCCTGGAAAACTACGGATCAGTTGACAGGAGGGGAGGGTTGTTATGAAACGGACTGGACGCAATCACCTGAGAATACGATGACTTCACCTAATTGTAACAAAAGATATTTCGTCTATCCCTATCCCGGTACCGGTACGGTTGGCGGAAAAGATTGCGATATCAAAACGCAACCGCTTCGTAAAAATAATTCTTGGCTGCAAGATATGTATTATTTTATTAAGGGGGAAAAATATTCTGGGGACATTACCAATAATGCCGAATTTATTGCTAACGTAAACGGCCTCAACGCCCTCGATCATCCTTGCCTCTGGAATACACTCAAAACCGGCGTATCTGCCGAAATTCCACTTTTCCGTATTGATTCTACTGGCAAAGAAATCGGAGCTGATACTATTGCTGACTTTTATGTACGAGCGAGACTGCCGTGCAAGAGTGGGAGTGCGTGTGTGGATGATAGTAGGTGGACATTGCAAATACCTCCGGGAAAGGGGGATATTGGAGCGCTCATTTGGAATATCGTGACGAATTGCGAGAGCGATGCGTTGTGTTATTTGTCGGAGGCGACGAATGATTATTTAGCAAAGCATGGTATTGATACTAATAATTTTTATCCGTCCCAAATTACCTATACACTATTTTCTGATGGTTTAAATATTTTGAATAATGTAATCCTTGCCTATAAGGACAATAAACCTATTGTTGGCGTAGATGGCACTAAAGACCAAAATATAGGATCTATCTCTGACTTTCTCAACAATAAAGACAAGTGGCTAAATGCAAAAAACAGCAGACCATTCTTCCATCTTTCCATCGCCGCTCCACTTCCCGTATCGAATGGTGCACAAAACCAAACCGTAGATTCCATAGAATACCAGATCATTTACAAACAAAAAGATGCGACTAAGCCTCCACTCATTACCAATCCTACCGTAGTCTCCCAAGGCTCAAGTGGAGGATATACGGTGAGTTTACAATCCAGCTTAACAAAGCAGACGGGATCCTTTAACTTCAGCTTAGTGGGGAAATAAAACTTGTCATAACAGCATAAGGGTCGTAGAATAACACCTTATCTTGTAATTGATCATGTATGGGACTCTCACTCAAACAAGCTGCTTCTTCTACTGTAGGAAAAATTTTAGCGGGTGCTGCCATTTTTGCGGCAGGTCATATGATAGATAAAAGTGCGGAGGCTGCAGAGGTTACGACCATTGTTCACGACGATGTGGCTCTTTGTATTGGAGCAGATATGGGTGGATTTGGTAGTGTCTTAAAAATGGGATCCAAAGGAACATTAACGGATGGAAAATCAACCGCGTTTGAACCAACCAGCAAGGAGATCAATAACTTCCAGATGTATAATCCATATTCGTATCGTACGGAACTTCATAGGAATTTTGCCATAACCTATTATCCTCCTAATAACGATATTACCGAGGGGCATCATTTGTATAATACTGACACAGGAAACGAAGAGTTTGTCATTAATACTACCAACTATCCGGATTATGCGCCTGGAATGGATGTACATTTCGTAAAGGGAGCTACTCCCGATCAGGATCAAATGGTATTTCTAGGTAACCCTACATATGTTTATAAATCACCGTTTGATGCCAATGGAAATGTGAAGGCGGAGTGTAAGGCGGGACCGGTTGCTTTCGATTTTAAATATACTCCTACTTTTAGTAATGGCGATTCCCGTGCGCTCGGAAATTCTATATATTATTTAGGAAAATCTAAGAATAAATCAGCAGTAGTAACAAAAGTTACTATTGGTCTAGCAGCTATGACGGTAGACAGTGCTATTACGGTAGAAGGCCTTTATATTAACTATTGGGGAAATACAGAAGAAAGCTTTATTTCCTATAAAGATGCAAACAGCAAGGAAACTACATACCTAGGAATTAAGGGTGTTGATGGCAGACATCTTTTCAATGTTGATAACCTTACCGATCACAAACAAACAAATGCTAGTGATATCGTCGTTGTAGATCCTGCTGGCCGATATGAGTTCAAGAAAGCCAATGATGCAACTGGCAATACTGCTATCTTCCTTACCGATACTCAAGCAAATCCGGTAATAAGTAAATCTATTATTCCTGCAAATATCTACTCTCTTAATGGTAGTGTTGCCTATCTTGATAACTATTCGACACCTAGATGGGTTGTTTATAGCAGCAAGGCAATGACCAATGGCACCGACGATGTCTATCTTATTGAACTTCTCGATGTGGCCACTATGAATGTGAAGGTGACAAAAATGCCATTGGCTGTGTTTACACAGAAATTTCCTGGTGGAACGGTGAATTGTGTGCCGCTTCCTAATCCGAAAGTTACGGTTACAAAATCCGGTGGTACGCCTGATGCCGGAGGAGACACTGGGGCAACTGAAGGTGTGGTAGAAAAAGACCAAGATGCGGGAGCGACTGAAACAGACGGAGGAAGTACGCCTGATGCAGCAGCAGAAGTAGTTGATGCGCCGGATGTTATGAGTAGTGATGCCGATGCGGCTATTGATGCGTGGGTGGACGGAAATTCTGATATGCAGGATATTTTTGCTGCAGACGAAACAAGCACACCTGATGTTGGTCCTGACGTAGGACCGGATCAAGCGGATGCCGCAGTCGATGGTGTTGTTATTCCACCGGATATGAGCACAGGAGATGCGCCGTTAGATGGTTCTCTTCCTCCAGATGCTCAAAACACGAAAGATGCTACAATGGCAGACGCAGACGATGCATTGGCACAAGGAGATGATGGATCCGGCACACCACCACCAGATAACGGAGCAAAACCTGGACTAGATGCCGCGGGATCACCTGACTCATCAGGAAAGCCTGTTATCAGCGCACCTACTCCAAAAGACACAGGATGTAATGCCGGTGGAAATAATAACAATCTTTCTCCATTAGCCATCGCTGCAGCCACATTCCTTGCCGTCGGATTGGCACGAAAAAGAGAGGAGGAGTCGTAATAGAAATGAAAATATTCTCCGCGTCTAAAAACTACCTCGTCTGCCTGTAGGCATTTCCGAGAACTCCTTCGAATCCGCCGAGCGTGCTTGATGGTGGCTCGAATTGGATGATCACGCCTTCGGAAAAGGTTGTGGTATCAGCTTTTATTATATTTGTTTTTGGTATTTTTTTCGCTTTTAACTCTACTATTTTAGGTGCTGAAAGTTTTGTGACTGGAGTAAATGTCTTTTCCTGTTTCTGTTCTGACAATTTAGTTTTACCTGTATTTGGATCCTTCTCATATACAGGTTTCCCCGAGGCATCTTTCACTGGTATATAAACATACTCACCATCTTCCTCGGTATATATTTCTGCCTGTACTGGTAATTTCTTATTCACCTTATACTCTCCCTTCTTCGTATTTGTACCAGTCCCTGATATCTGCTCACCTGGAACTGGCTCTGATACCGCATTGAAATAATCTTTCCATGCAATCGGCGCGTAATCAAAAGGGTCGGCCGGAACGGACCTGAGTGATGATAAATCCATAGGGGTTATGTCACTGCCTTCGCCCTTGTATGAGCCGGAGTTTCCGGAGACGATCATGCCGCGGATGTATAGTTGGCCGAAGAGCGTATCTATTTTTCCTGCACCGCCGCTAATAGAATAATCCAAGTCCGCAGATGGTAAATTACCATCCTTATTCGCCGGAAGTACATATCCATCGGCATACATTTGTACGCGCAATTCGCGAACGTTAGGATAAATACGAATATTACCTTTCAGCCCACTGGATATTCTGCTTCTCAGAGCAATAATACCGATCTGACCGGAAGTTGAATATAAATCACCCTTAATATGAACATCGCCATCTTCAACGATGATCGTTTTGTTTCCTTTCCAATCATTGACGGTATTCAAAAATACATCACCTTTACAATAGAATACCTCATCCGTAGCGGTGAATTTCGTGATATAATCACCGCCGCCACAACTGGTCGAGGCGACTTTTTTCCATTTTACGACGTTGCGGTAAATGAGATTGCGGACGTCGGCTTGCGTGACGGGATTCAAACCTTTGACGTCTGACGAACTGTTCGTATTGCCCATATAACGAATCTTATTCCACGTCACCGGGAAGTCGTCGCCGGGAATTACATCTTTGGGCGTTAGTACGACATCGCTAGGGAGCATTTCCGGGCCGACAGGAATATCATCCGGAACATAATCCTCCTCTCGCAAACAGATATCGGGGTTGGCCTTTCCTCCCATCTTGCATTCTGGTTTCACCGGAGGGTCAACTACGACCGTCATTACATCCTTAATCGTGTCCCATGGAATTTGAATGCCATTTAACTTTATCCATCCAACAGAATCGGACCAGGCGTAATTATTTGCGCCGGTTTGGCGGTAGGTTTGGCCACCGACCGGGTCGGCTACCACTTTGAAATTACTTGCTCCACATATATCCACATCCCCAAATCCAGGAGTCGCCTTGCAGTTCATCCTGATCCACCCAACGGAACTCCATGCGTATCCAAAAAAGTTTCCAGCAGCGTCAATATTAACTCCGTATTTCACAAACCCGCAGGGAATGCCGCGATTTGTACCACCATCGCCAGGGCAATATAAACTAATCCATCCGATATTATCATTCCAGGCCCATCCTTTCATATACACCGTTGTATCAACTTTTTCGGCGCATGGAGCCATTATGTCTGGGGCGATATAAACTGGTTTTCCTGCCACCTTACTCATTCCGTTAACTATATTAGCGTCTAATCCATCGAAAAAAGTTTGACCACTATTTGGAACCGAAACTTGTATGTTTTTTTCATTCGTTACCACTGAGTAGATTACTCCTGTATCTCCATGGATTTCCTGACAAGCTTTTGGCGCAGCAGCATCAGCCACATGCGGAAGACCTCCGATGAAGATGATGGATACAAAAAAGAAGAAAAAGAGTGTTTGTTTTTTTATGTTGTTCACGGGTTTATTATACCACAATAAATGAAATTGAGCAACCAGAGTAATGGGTGCATTTTGAAGCTATGTCGTATACTCGTCGTATGAAGTTATTAGAGTTTGTAAAGCTGCGGAGGCGTCGGCATTCGGGAGGATTTACCTTGCTGGAGGTACTGTTGGCGGCATGTCTGTTTTCCGTGGTGGGCATGATGGCGACGGGAGTGTTCCTGAATCTGAGTCGTGGGCAACAGCAGGTTGGTTCGAGAAATACGCTTTATGATGATGCGCAATTTATTCTGGATCAATTGACGAAAGAAATTGGATCGAATGCAATTGATTATGAAGAATATTACAATCGAATTGTCCTGAAGGGTAATCCGGGGATGAATTATGGGCAGTATGCGGCGGAGTTTTATTATGATCTTAAAAAACCGAAGGCTGGATGTCCCGAGACTAATCCGCTATGCGTCAATGTAGGAACGAATCCATCCATAGGAAATTTTCCGGAAAAGTCGAATGCGTTTTATAAGGCAGGCACTACTGCGCCCACTATTTTTTGCGATGGTTTCGAGCCGATTTTTTCCACATCAAAAGATCATGCGTGTGTGAAGCAATTATATTTAATTAATCCGGATGGAACGAAAAAATTCTTTATTGCGCCGGAGAAGATTAACTGGGATCAGACCCATATCTCGAATGTTTTGAGTCGTGCCATGATGGTGGCGTATGCAGATGCTAATGGGAATAATAGCATTCCGCATTTGTTTCATTGTGAGAAAGATTCCATTTGTCCAACCCCTCCTGAATCCGCAACTACATTAAACATAACTTCTCCTGCCAAGGTTGATCTTAGATATCCTAATCCTGCGGATCTGCTAGGGGGAGCCAATGTTGAAGCCGCCTATAATAACGGTAATAACTTCGTTCCCTTTACTCCATCAAGAGTGAATATTCAAAGTATTAAGTTTTTTATTTCTCCGACGGAGGATCCGCACAAGGCGTTTGCGGAGGCGAATGCTGATATGGGGACGATAACCAATGTGCATCAACCGAAGGTGACGGTGGTGCTGACGGTGGAGCCTCTTTCAAATGCGAAGAGTGGAACAAATTATCCGTCATTGACGGTGCAGACGACGGTGACGCCGGGACTTTTCACGGAGGTAATGAGTTATCCGCCGCAGATGGAGAAGGATCCGGCGGCGTAGGCGATTTTGTAGAAAAAATATATCTAACGTGTATACTACGCCCATGATGCAGAAGCGAACAGTTTGGATAACTATTCCCGTAGTGGCCGTGTTTTTTTTCCTCATTGGATGGCAAGCGGGACATGCTGGATTAGAGACCGCTACAGTAAAAGAACATGCGGGACTTCAATCGTTTGTCGGGGCGAATATCGCTCGAGATCGTGCCGATCTCTCGCTCTTCTGGGACGTCTGGGATCGCC
>CAYHGS010000031.1:0-14674 GCA_964356305.1 uncultured Candidatus Peribacteria bacterium | reverse complement strand
CGGGCACACTCACCCATGCACTTGTCGCAGTAATCTCTCCACTGCTCCAAACTTGTTGTCCAAGCGTCGGATTGCCGCTAGCGGTATCAATAAAAGCATAGAGCTGGTATGTAACCGGAGCCGTGGGTGAGGTATAGGTAAATATTTTTCTATCAAAGGTCAGTGTAGCCGTATCAGGACTGGCAACAGTTGTGGTAAATGATTGACGCCATAGGCCTGCAATGGTTCTACTGCCGGCAGTGGCATTAAGAGAAAGATCAACATAAGCCCCGGTATTGCCTCCGGAGGTTTGGCGCGTGCCACTTGCCGTCGCCTGTCCAGGATCCAGCCAGTCTGCATAGGTCCAACCGGTAACATTGGTAGTAAAGCCCGGATTTGTTGTTCCGCCCGTAGTCGGCACGCCGACATCTTTCATTTGTGCCGCACCACCAGTGATCTCAAGTTTCGCGCTATCATAGGTATAATCGCTTGGTGTAGCGAACGTCCAGGTTTGGGTATCCGCCAGAAGTGTCGGTGCTCCGATGAGGAAAAACGATATCGCCGTCACGACCAACACCTTCATCGCATACATTCCGCCCGCGCCAAGTATCGTTCCCAAACTCACCTTTCTTCGGAATGAGTAGCTCTGAATGCCGGAGGCACTATCGCTCGATTTCATTTCCAACTTATCCGGTGATACGAAAAAATAGAGAGGAATAGAGAGAATCGCAAAAGCTATTTCCAAAAAGAGCAACATAAACGCAAAAAAAATGCGTCCAAAAAAACCTTCACCTTGAAGTATCTTCTGCTTTACGCGAAAAATGACCGAAGAAAATCGTAAGAAAAATTTGAACGTGAGCGACGATGCCGATGGTTGTTTTCTTGACACAGTGAGGGGAGTCAAAAAGTAAAAATATCTAGAAGGTAAGAATGGTTAAAAGAATACCAAATCCTATAACAAGAACAATGCCCCAGTTGGCGAGCGTATCTATATTCCGAGTGAGAATATCACCCCAGGTAGAAGTGACTTTGAAGAACTGCTGATCAGAAAAATGGCTTCGCTGAAGCGTTTTTGGATTATAACTGAAGACGGAAACCGCATGATTCCCATCACGGAGATTGAATTTTGCCTGCAGATGATCGATGGTCCATTCACCCTTACTATCAGTCTCTCCATAATAGGTAACCACCTGCTGATCGGCGAGCAGCAACACTACCGTAGAGAGGGGCTGCGCCGTTCCGGAAAAACGGAAATCACGTCCACTCATTTGTGCAATATGCGTAATAATCGGCAGTGGCATAGAGAGATCCACTTTCGCCTGCTGCATGCTTCTATCGGGAATAACCGAAACGGCAGATTCTGTTCCAACCGGACTCGAGCCGGAAACACTATAGAGAGGAAGCGGTCCATATATTCGCGGCACAAAAACAATCACACAGAGCTTAATGACCCAGATGAGCAATACGATTCCTATACCAGTTAATGTGATGATTTTTCGAAGCTTATAATCCCCCGTAACATCTCCATATTCTCCGCGACTTCGCAGATACGCGGCCGCCGTAGCGGGCTTCAGTCCAAGGTAAAGTGGCAACGAGACAATGGCCAACGCCAGTTCTACCAGAATAAGCGTAAAAACTTCAACCACCGCACGAAATCCGTGGCGCACTAATATATCCTGCTTTCTACGATAAATCGCATGGGAGAGATTCAGAAGTATATTGAGCCACTGTTGTCTCATTGTTTGCTCGTTAAGATTTTTTTAATTTTCGAATCGATAACGGATAGATCCGTTTCTGATTTTAGGGCAAAATCAGCAGCTCCTAAGCTCTTGGCTCGCTCTATATCCTGCGGATTGCTCAGGTTAGACAGTACGAGAATAGGGATATCCTTCAGGGTAGCGTGAGATTTAATTTTAGAAAGAAAGGCGAATCCATCCATGCCGGGCAAAAGTAAATCGAGAAGAATAATATCCGGTTTCAGACGCTCAGCCATAAAAAGCCCCGTCTCAGCATCACCAGTCGTAGCGACCGTATATTTTTTTTGATGAAAGAAGATGTACATTGCCCTCAAGAGCATTTCTTCATCCTCAATGACTAATAAAATAATTTGCTTCATGGGATGAGGTACGGTTCAGTGTTTAAAGTTTACTTTTTATATAATCGACGATCTCTTCGAGACGAGTGTTGGCTTTGATGAAATACTCATCGGCACCGAGAACTTTTACCGATTTGACATCGGCGGGTTCATTGAGATTGGTAATAATGGCAACCGGAATATTTTTTGTAATTTTGTCTGCTTTGAGATGTTTCAAAATAGCAAAACCATCCAGCCCGGGAAGAATAAGATCCAGGAGAATAATTTTAGGACGAATACGCAAGGCAACCTCCATCGCCTTCAGGCCGTCACCTACAACTTCAGGATCCATATTCTCTTTCGTGAGCATATCGCTTAGAAGTCGCGCAAGAAGCGCATCATCCTCAACAATAAGAATACATGGATTTTTTTTCTTACGACTTGAAAATAAATGTTTCAGCGAGAAAGCCATAGCAAGCGAATAATAATGCACATACGGAAAATATTGTATTACCAAAGCTATTTTTAGGCAAGAAAAATAAATGGCAAAGGATGCACTATGGAAAAACTATACTATATAAAAAAATATGATAAAATATCATTAGTCACATTTGGTCAATGCGCTGTTCCCTCACCTCCTGTATTGCCATGAAAAAAAAACGCTCCATCAAGGTGCCATTTATTGAGTGTAACTGTAAAAGAGTTGCAGGTATCATCGCGATTTTTACGATGATTGTCGCCGTAATTATGCTGTCTGGATATGTCTGGGGGGCGAGTATGGTCACATCGCTATCAATGGGATATCTCCCGATGAGCATAACCTCCGCGGCAGCTTTTCTTCTAAGCGGGGTAATTCTCATGAATCGAGTGAGGACGATAGATGATCCAAATGATATCGCCCATATGGTTATTCCTATTGTGTCATATATTCTCATACTTCTCATGAGTGTTACGGCATTGGAGGATGTTTTAGTTATAAATAGTTCGAACGGAAATGTTTTTTTTGGATTCGATCTGTTGTCGGGAGAAAAAATGCAAGGTCCGGGACTGGCGAGTATTATCGGTTTTTTGATTATAGGAGTAGTGAATATTACCTACTCATTAGAGCATAGACATCACGAAAGGACGATGAGGATATTGGGAGGTATGATTGCGGCGATAGGGGGCACGGGAATCATCGGTTATATTACCGATATTGCGATACTTTATTGGGACATAACGAATACGAGTAAACCCATATCGCTCCATAGCGCCATATTGTTTTTCTTGTTAGGAATAGGATTTTTGTTAGGTGCTCGTCATGGTAATTCATCGTTAATAAAAAAAACATGAGTATACGCAAGAAGATTCTCTATACGTTCGTTACTATTACTTCAATCGCTATTTTCTTTACGGCAATAGTGGCTTTTGATAGTGCGAAGGGTAGCCTGACGACTATTATTGGAGATAATCTCACGAGGGTGACGATGCATAAAAAGATGATGATAGAGATGTATTTTGAGGAATTAAGAGAGGATATAACGGTTGCGAAAGGAATGAAAAGTATCGTTGCTAAGCTTTTAGAGATTCATGCCACCAACAAGGGGGCTACTCAGTTTAATTTTTCGGCGCTAGATAGTGAATTAAAGAGTCTACAAATCGAAAAAGGGTTAGAAGATTTTATGCTGGTTGATACGCAAGGAAAAATTGTGTATTCACTCAATCCACTTCATAAAAAAGCAGATCAGGGGTTGTTGTTGAATCGGTATGCGCAGGGGGGGTTTGAGGCGGGAATGAAAGATATATATATATCAGATATATTTAGAAATACATCTCCGATAGCTGGATATGAGATTGGTATGTTGGGAATTGGTCCGGTGTTTGACGAAAATAAGAAATTTCTCGGCGAGGTAGTCTTAGAGGTAAGGCCGGATGAGCTATTTAGAATTATCAGCGAGAATATTGCCATAGGAAAATCGGCAGAGACCATTGTGAGCAAAAAGCGAAACGAAAAAGAGATCGATATTCTAAGCCCGCTTCTATATCGAGAAAATGCTGTTCTGGATAAGACAAACGCCATAGGGGGTACATACGGAGTAGGGATACAATTGTCGAATACGCAAGTGGAAGGAAACGGTATTATAAGAGATTATAGGGGCGTAAGAACGCTTGCGCACTGGGCATATATTCCTTCGCTCAAATGGGGAATTGTGTCAAAGATAGACGAGACGGAGGCGTTTCGTAGTGTCGATGATTTGAAGAAAAAAGTCTTATTGATACTGCTTATAACGCTCGTAGGTGTCATAGCGATAAGTCACGCAATATCCAAGTCCATTATCGTTCCGGTCGAGAAGCTTCAGGAGGAAGTGAAGACCATCGTAAGCGGGGATTTGAGCCATCGAATTACGAATAGTTCCAGTGATGAGACGGGAGCGCTGGCTGAGGCGTTTAATAGTATGACAGAGCGACTGAGTGGATTTTATTCCGGCTTAGATAGAAAGGTAAAAAGGCGAACTGAAACGATTGAAAAAGAAAAAAGTAAATTTCTTTCTCTCGCCGAGAATCTTCCGGTTGGCGTAATGATGGTTGAGGTGGCAACGCATAGAATAGTAGCGATCAATAAATCCATGATGAGTCTGCTTATGGCACAAAAATCGCCTCTTGGGGAAAAAGTAGAACCACTGTTGCGTACACATATGTATTGCAAGGGCGAGGATGGACGTGAGGTATCAAAGAAGCATATGCCAATGATAAATGTGTTGAGTGGCGGAAAAGAATTGGGAACAATGGACATACAGCTTGACCGTACGCATCATGGAGATGGAATAATCTGGGTGCGCACCATGACTTCGTCAATTAAAGATAAGAAAGGGAAAAATATATTCGTCACGATGGTCATGGAGGATATCACAAAAGATAAACAAATTGACAAAGCAAAGAGCGAGTTCGTCTCCTTAGCTTCCCATCAGTTCCGTACGCCACTCACGGCCATTAACTGGTATATAGAGATTCTCTTGAAAGAATATGGGGGAAAGATGAATGCACGTCAAAAAATGCTTATACATGAAGTGGCAAACGGCGGTCAACGTCTGGGGATTCTGGTCAATACTATGCTGAATATTTCTAGAATTGATATGGATACCTTTACGATTGAGTTGAAAAAAGTCGATGTAAAATCAGTGGTGAAGAAAGTTCTCAAGGATGTAGATAAGCGAATAAAGAACCATCATTTACATGTTGAGGTAGGGTATCAAGATAAACTCCCGAATATTATGGCTGACGAGAGCGCCATGGAGATTGTTATTCAGAATTTGATTACCAACGCAGTGAAATATACAAAATATGGGGGTCTCATTGTAATTCACGCGAGCATCGTTAAAAGAGGAGTGTCAATCGGGGGTAGGAAGATGGAAGAAGATAATTTTATCATTACGGTAAAGGATGATGGATATGGAATCAAAAAAAGTGATCAAAAAAACATTTTCAGTAAATTCTATCGAGCCAGCAATGTACACAATGTCCCGGCCGAAGGAACCGGATTGGGGCTATATTTGGTAAAAAATATGCTCGGCAACATCGGTGGAGTCATTTGGTTCGAGTCCGAAGAGAACAAGGGCTCTACTTTTTATGTATCATTTCCTCGCGCCGGTATGCGACCTCACAAAGGTAAGGGCGTGGGTGGCGGCAAAAAATTCGAAACACTCTCTGCTGCATCTATTGAGGCAGAGATTCCGGACAGCGAAGAAGAAGTTGAGGAAAAGGATGTGAAGGAAAAACACACCGCGAAAAAGCCAAAAAAATAAGGAGGTGTAAATTTGAGTATTCTGATGTTTCATGGAGCCGCCCATGGGATTTGAACCCACGACCCTCGGTTTACGATACCGATGCTCTACCACTGAGCTAGGGCGGCACTCCTTGACCCGCGAACACACGGGGCAATCAAAGCCAGCCGAGTATAGCGCAAAAATACTCATTACAAAAGATGAAAACAAAGCAGGATGGTGCAGGAAGACTATAGATGAAGCATTTGTCGGATCTCGCATCCATTCTGTGGACGAGCATAAGGGTCGTTTTGAATGGAGGCAGAAATGAAATCCAGAATTTGTTCTAGTTCTTGTTCACGCTGTGGGGCGCTGGGAAGGAGAGTTTTTCTCATATGATTTATGCCGTCCCGTATAATGTCGGAAGGCATTCCATGTCTTTCTCGATATGATCTAATCATATCATAACTTCCGTGAAAGTATCCATTTGCCCAAGGCTGCTTGTGAAATTGAAATCGATCACAGTCCCCCATGAGTGCGTGGATGGATGAAAATCCCAATGAATAAATATCACGAGTACGATGAGAAATATTACTGCGAAAAAATTCAGGAGGAGTACACATGGCAGTACCAATGTGGTCATCCGTGCACTGATCGATAGGATGAAGAAAATCAAAATCAATAAGCATAGTGGAGGCGGGATAGGGCGTGAGAGAGCTTTGTCTCGCGATCATGTTGTCTATTTTTATGTCACCATGCTGCAAATCAAGTCGTGAGAGAAGATCGAGGTGATGAGTAATACTCGAAAGAAAAACGCGCACAAGGTCGATCGTTGAAGCTATGTCCCGATCAGGAATAAGACCAAGGGGCACTCCATGAACATATTCAGTGATTTGACGAGTCGGATCAACATCTAGGATATCGGGAAAACCCGCATGAACAAGAGTTTCCCGAACTTGCTCCCAGGTTTGGAAAGCGCCCATGGCGACACGAGCTAATGTAGAATTCTGAAAATGCTTCACGACAACGCTACTATCGTCAGATTCCGATACAAATAGCTTCGGCTTGTTTACGCCATGTGTAAACGTTGAAGCATAGCTATATGTCCTGCCATCTATAAGAAGCGGCTGAAAATGAGTAGGGTCAGGGGTGTTCAATGTAGACATATCGTTTGGCTTCTATGGCGAAATAAAGAGAGGCTAGATTATAGCACGAAACTTCTCAGTATCAAGCCAATATACGAGGATTACTTTACAATGCCCTTAGTTGAAAATGGCAGCTATCCGCCCCACGTCCTCGCGCCGCTACAGCACTTCTCCTAATTTGCTGACGAACCGGCTCCATGACAGGCGACAAGATGAGACTGAGCAGCTGTCTCCCCAGACTCTTGCGGGTAAACTGTGGCGAAGTGAGTCGTGATGGCTGATTCAAGGAATGCAAAAGAAATAAGAGGCTCATAATGAAAATGAGTTAAGAAATAATTTTTTCTGAAATGGAGGGTCTAACTACGTTACAGATTTTTACCGCTTATACAACCGTATCAATCCCGTCACCACTCCCTGAATTTCCAGGTCATGTTTTGCTCGTATGGGTGGATATTTCGGATTTTCCGCCTTGAGATATGGACCTTTCGCATCTTTCATGAATCGCTTTACGGTATTGCCATTATCGACGAGCGCGACCACGATATCATGTACTTTTGGCTCGAGTGAGCTGCAAACCACGACGAGATCGCCCTCATGTATGCCGGCATTGATCATGCTGTCGCCCGTCACGCGTAATAAAAACGAGCTTTTTAATTTGTAAATTAAATCTTCACCGACCGTGTACCAATCGGAAATATATTCTTCACTCATAACCGGTCCGCCCGCAGGAACGAAACCCAATAACGGTAACCTATTTTCACTCGGCGTATCGAGTCGTTGCTTCACGCTTCCAAGCATTTCAATACTACGCGATCCATCACGTCGAGAAATATATCCTTTTTCTTCAAGGCAGGTAAGGTGCTTGAGGATGCCATTATCAGAGCTCACGCCCAGTGCTTCGCGCAATTCACGCAACGTAGGTGACGTCCCATGTTCCAGCTGATAATCTCGGATAATTTCGAGCACTTGCTCCTGTCTTTCGGTGAGTATTTCCATATGAAGAATGTGAAGGTACTCCTACTATAGGTGAGCGTTCACTCACCGTCAAGAGAATAATTATATTTCGATACGATTTGGTTCAGTAGTAAGGATTTGGACCATCTCTTCGCCGGACTGAGGTCTCGCGTCAGGATCCGGATCACCACATCGAAAAATAAAATCGAGAAGTTGATGAAGCTCAGTACGACAATCCACGGCCTTTGGAACGAGGGTTGCAGTCATGTGGTCCCGAGCATTTGGCGTGAACACATGATCAAAAGCTCTCGCAAGAATAATGGCTTTAGGAAAATTACTTCGGACCCCATGGAGGGCATTTTTATCAATTTTTTTACCATAACGTTCGTCACTTAGGAGATCAAGTGCTGACATCGCCAAGGAAAAAGAATCGGTTGTTTTATGATACGATCCTCGAGCAACTTCAGGCGGCATGTAATAAGGAGTTCCAAATAGGCGTTCTGTTGTAAAATCGCACCGTCTCATAGTATCTGGATCAATAAGGGCGGTAGGACATTTTTCCGCGCGTGTGCGCCGCAAATCAACAACGATATTTGCCGGTTTGATATCGCCATGAACGACCCTATTTTGCATCATTGCATCGACATGAGGAATGACATCCAGGAGCAGATTTCGAATTTCAGTAATAGAAAAACCATCGCGGTAATTGGATAGGGTACTGGCGTCTATACCATGAGCATATTCAACAATTTGATGAGTTGGGTGGCACTCGAAATAATCCGGAAATCCGGCACGCAGAAGCGGTTCACGAACTTCACGCCAAACATCATGCGCATCACGGGCAACCAAAGGAAGGGACGGTATGGACGGATTAAAATATTTCACGGCAATGTGACCGGAGTTGATCTCGGGGGGAGGAGTATATCGACCTACGGAACTAGCCCCGCCACTGAACGTTTCCGCGAGAGTATAATGGGAACCACCGAAAACAACGGAATCGGGTGGACTAACTATGTTATTTTTAGAGCGCATGGTGCGAGATTATAGCGAAAAACTAAAAAAAAGCGAGCTTAAAAACAGCTTTAAGTGAATAAAATGGGAAATAGAAAATTACAGATAAGCCAACTATTTTCTCCAGGAAAAATCCTCATACCCCTGCGGACTCCTCCCGAAACAAAATAACTGATGTGTATGGAGTGCGCGTTCATAATCCAAAAGAGCCCTATCAAGCCGTAACTCCCATGTATCAAGATATTTCACGAAAGAGATACATACTGAATCATTTTTTATTTCATCTCGACCATGTAGCTCCTCCAATACACGCATCAATACCTCATTCAACGCTTTTTCTGCGACATATTTCTCATGAGAAGGGAGCGTAAAACCGGAAGTAGCATCACGTGCGACAATAAGTTCTTTTAAGAGCGAATCATAGGTATGAGGCATTCTTTTCCGCACCAACTCAACAAGAAGCGGAATTTTATCTGTGCGTGCGAGGAACGCCTCGTATACAGCGAGCCAGCAGCGTTCTACATGAAAAATAAACTCCAACATACTAAAATCTTACTCCCTCTATTAATTGTCTTCCAGAGGTTTTTCCTGTGTATCGGCAATATTTTGCTGTTTTGTCTTGTTGATAAGCCTTAAGTGAAATTCAGGATTGGGAATCGATGACAGTTCAATGCATGTAGGACTGGTTCCCAAGGTGATTTTTAGATCACCAAAATTAAACATATTTTCCAAGAAGCCACTCTGATATTTGTGAACATCACGCATGGTCGAGAGGTCTACGGACTCTTTTTCATTCACAAAATACAGTGATCGTGTAATTGCAAGAACACGTTGATCAGTAATAATTATAACGGTGAGATAATGCTTAAGAAGTACAAGAAAAAAGCGATGAACGTAATACGTAAGAATAGTACCGACAACGAGCATGAGGAGATGAAGAAGCCCTGGCGTGAAAACATCGGAGATCTCTTGAAAAAAGAGCGCAAACAGGACGATCAGGATAAGGATAAAAATAAAAAGAAAAAATTCATGAAAAAGTGAAGTCCAGTGCTTGCGGCAGAACGCGAGGACCTCCTCTTCGTGCGCCTGCCCACGAAAATGTCGGTCTTTATTTGAAGTGATAATATGCTCAGCCTGATCCATGAAAGTGGTAATTTAGGCGGTAATAAACCAAAGAAAAACGCTCAAAAGTACAATACTAATTACATACAGATAAATATACATTCTCACACCAACAAATCCAAAAAGAAGCGTGTAATTATTTTCTTCAAGTGTGAGAAATTTGAGTACCCCCCGAAGTTTAATAAGCGAGATAATCAGAAAAATTAGAGATACCGCATTAAGAGCGGAAATATAAAGGAATGTTGGCGTAAACGTAATGGTCATAGAATGATTCGTTTAAATGTCCGAAGGTGGGCAGTTGCGCTGCGATTCCAGGAGAAACGTTTTGAGTAATCTACTGTCGGGGACTGAGCTTGAGAAGAATGCACCAGCGCATCCCAACCATTTGCTATCGAATCCTCATGTTCTGTTTCCATATATATCGCGTCATCGCCTGCAATTTCACGGTGAATATCTATGTCAGAAATTAAGAGAGGAAGATGTGAGATCATGGCTTGTGCGAGAGGAATATTAAAACCTTCCTGGGAAGAGAAATGGACAAAACCGCGACTTGATTGATAGAGTGCTGCGAGATCCGGGTCACTCAAGAAACCGGTCTTTATGAGTACGGTACGGGAGTTCTCAGGCTCCGTCAACGCACTATCAAAATCCGCATAGAGAGAGTCTTCATGAGATTTTCCTCCAACGAGAACAAGTGGATACTCACACGTATGCTTTTCGCAATAGGCTCGATATGACTCGACCATCAGTTTCACATTTTTTCTTGCGTCATAACCACCAACATAGAGGAGAAACTTTCCATGCTGCAAGCCATATCTTTCCAAAACTTCACTTGCGATACCCGGCGATATAATTTTATGAAATATTTCTGACACGCCATTTTCGATGACGGTAATATTTTCCTGAGGAACCCCGCACAACCACATAATATTTTTTGCCGAAGTTTCCGAGACGGTAATAATATGATTTGCCTGGCTAGTCGACACGCGACTCATCCAATGTGCAAGCCGCGAAAGCAATCCTCTCTGATATTTTTTTGAGGTCCACGGAATCGTGTCATGTACCGTGACGATGGTTTTGTCCGCCGCCTTCTTGAACCACCTGACGCAAGGATACGGCAGCCAAACTAAATTCACTTTTTGTTCATGAAAAAAACCTGACACCTGAATCTGCTCCCACCAATGTTTCCCTAAACTTTTTCCAAGCCATTTTTTTTCAGGAATAACTACCGCGGGTAAATTAATATCCTCCTGGCGCATCAGCTCAATACATTTTTCATTCGGAACCACGACGACGAAGTCTATATGATGAACTTCATCGCGCCTCTCACGTTTCATTTTCGAAAACTCGCGCAACAGCTGAATCGTATACTGCCCAATGCCCGTATACGGATACTGTAGGAACCGTCCATTGATACCAATCTTCAGTCGGGTTGAAGTGCCGATAGTCATGGCTAGAGTATACACTATTGGTATAGAATTTGACTTTATTCAAAACTCTGATGTATTCAAAAATTTCGGCGCCGAAATTTTCAGCTTCAAAAAGGCCACTTTTCAAGAAAT
Source organism: uncultured Candidatus Peribacteria bacterium (assembly GCA_964356305.1). GTDB lineage: Bacteria > Patescibacteriota > Gracilibacteria > UBA1369 > UBA12463 > CALREA01. The sequence goes on along the minus strand of CAYHGS010000031.1, from coordinate 3,087 downwards.
TATATATGTATGCAATGATATTACACGGCAAGCAACTTCGCATAATAGGATTGCTGCTGGAGAAACTAAATATGCTCCAATACCTCCGCCACCTGGCCGGCGGCTCTTTTGAATCGGACTCCGAATGGTTTGAGTCTATCAGAAAGCCCATCACGTTGTTTTTCATGTTTGGCTAGATCGGTCATCAAATGCATAAACTTTTTATCAGAAACAGGTTCGCGTAATACTTCAACCGCGCCAGCCTCAGCCAAAATACCGGCATTCACAATTTGATCACCGCGACTTTGCTCCGTTCCAAGCGGGATGAGCACACACGGCTTCGCTAATACACATAGCTCTGCAATTGCTCCGGCTCCAGCACGGCTCACGACGATATCGCAGGCGGCGTACACATCAAAAAGTTCATCGTGGAGATAGTGAAAGGAGCGGTAACCACTTTTACGTCGCATGAGATTTTTCACAAAAGAGTCATCCACGCCCCTGCCCGTCAAATGAACGACATTGTACATCCCAATAAGTGTATCTAAATTTTTCCACACGAGCGTATTAATACTTTTTGCACCGGAACTTCCACCCATAACGAGAAGGATAGGTTTCAAATCATCAAAATGTAAGAATGATAAACCCTTCGCACGTACCCCACGGACAACTTCGCGTCGTACCGGCATACCCGTCCAGAGAATTTTCTTAGCAGCATCACGGGGAGAAAAATATTTCAATGTTTCAGTCCAACTCACACAGATCACTTTTGCAAAGCGAGCACACATGCGATTGGCCAGCCCGGGCTCAACGTCGGCCTCATGGAGCACGATAGGAATTTTCAAAGTCCAAGACGCAAGCACCACGGGGAAGCTCACAAATCCACCTTTACTCATTACCACATCAGGACGAAATTTCCGCAAAATTTTCCAAGCATCAACGCATCCTTTTACGATGCGAAATGGATCAATAATATTTTCCAGAGAAAGGTATCTTCGTAATTTACCGGTAGCAATAGAGGTAAAATCCACGCCATACCGACGGCATAATTCTTTTTCAGGTCCATGATGGGAGCCAATATACAAAATATGCAGACCCTGATGGTCTGATTTTTTTCCTCCGTTGTGCCGCTCTTTTAGCTCCTCAATAACGGCGATATTGGGCAGGACGTGTCCCGCTGTTCCGCCTCCTGTGAAAATTACCCGCATGTGATCCGGATGAAGATGAATAAGTAGATATGTTTAATAGTACGCCAATACCGATCAGGGTAGCAATAAGCGATGATCCTCCGTAGCTGATAAATGGCAGCGTAATCCCCGTCGTGGGGAAAAGGCCGGTATTCACACCGATATTAATAAATGCCTGAATGGTGATCCACGAAGTAATACCGACAGCAGTGAGCTGCGCGAAGCCATTGGGAGCGCCTTCGGCGATGGCAAATCCGCGGAAGGCGATGAGTCCATAGAGGAGAACAATCAGCGCCGTCCGAAGGAAACCAAGCTCCTCGGCACTAGCGGCAAAGATGAAATCCTCGGACGCCTCAGGCAGCCAATAGGATTTCTGCACACCTTGAGCGAGCCCTTTTCCAAAAAATCCTCCACTGCCTACGGCAATCGCCGCTTGCTCGGTTTGCCAGCAATAATCTTCGCGGCACTCGGCCGCGGGCGTAATAAACGCTGAAAATCGTTGGCGCACATGCGTGACCGATACGATGACAAAAAGAGAGGCGATAAATACGGCAAGGAATCCAATAGCGAGGTGCCGAATACGGGCACCGGCGGCGAAATAAATTGCTACGGCGGTGGTACTGATGACAAATGCGCTTCCCAGATCAGGTTGGGCCAGGATCGGCAGCAGCATGCCGCCGGTGATAAAACAAAAGGGCATAAATCCATAATGGAATGTCGTAGTTTCCGCGTGCCGCCGCTCAAACCAAACGGAAAGGTAAAAAATAAAGGCAATCTTCGCAAACTCAGTTGGCTGAAGCGAGGTGTTAAAAATGGTCAACCAGCTTTTTGCAAAAGTATTATTTTTCGATCCGAGAATGAGTACAACGATCAAGCCCGCAATAGCCAGCCCAAAAATATACACGGCAAACTTCTCCCAAATACGAAAGTTGATCTTGGCAACAACGAACATCGCGCTAATACCGATAAACATACGGACGAGATGGCGCTTGAAGAGGAGGTAGCAGTCAACGGCGGCGTTATCACAGCTGGGATAGAGAACGCCTGGTGCCGAAATCTGAATAGATTTCGGCACGCCAATACTAGTAATCATAATCAGCCCGATCACGAGCAATATGCCCGTATAAACAAGCAGCTGCGTATCGACCTTGTGTTGGGTGTCCATGTGACTGGTATGGTACAATGGGATGCGAAAGCCTTCAAGCCGATTCCTCGCCTCTCACCATGAAATATTTCAAAAAACACCATCTCGCCTTTACAGGTATCTTCATTGGCACGCTGGCTCTAGATCAATTGACAAAAGTCTGGGTCATCAACGCAACCAACCTACCAATTCGCATAATAGAAAATTTTTTCCGAATCGTCCGTTCCGAAAACACCGGCATTGCCTTTAGCATCCCCATTCCGCAAGTAATACTTATTCCTCTCATTATTCTCATTATCATTTTTGGTCTCAACTCCCTTCGAAAAGAAATACAATTCGAACATCCTATCGCGCTTACTTCTATTGCCATGATTCTCGCCGGCGCTCTCGGCAACCTCCTCGACCGCCTCCGCCTCGGCCATGTTATTGATTTTCTAGCCGTAGGGAGATTTCCCATATTCAATGTTGCCGATGCGGGGATCACCTGCGGAATTGCACTCTTACTTCTGAAGTGGAAAAATCTGAAAATCAGGTAGAAATACTTTACAGGCATACCTCTTCTGTTTATCAACTTTTGAATGCTTAGCAACTCCTGAGCGCGGAGTACTTCATGGTGCTAGCAATTCGTGAGCATTTCAATATACGACAAAAGAGAACTCCACATCGGCGGAAAAGGAAGGTCAATAAAATTTATAAACATAATAAAACCCCCACCTTGCGGTGGGGGCTTGAAAGTTTGCCTATCAGTCAAGAAAAGTTTTTATGTTTATATTTGAC
>CAYHGS010000030.1:0-14922 GCA_964356305.1 uncultured Candidatus Peribacteria bacterium | reverse complement strand
AAAGCTCACTGCAAGCTGAAGCGGGAAATGTGACTGGAACTCTGCAACAATACAACATTTGACAAGTTAAACCAATAATGTATACATTAAAGACCTGTTAACACACGGTATCATGAACGAAAGAATTCAAAATCTCACTATTGACCAGCCACGAGTGAGGGCAGGAGACGTTAGGGTTGAAGCTGATACATTTGATGAGCTATACAAGACGCAGCTTACAGGTGCACACATTACCGGCAGACTGCTAAGGGTTCTTAATAACGAAGGTAAAGAAGAGGCGGTTTTTGATGGTGGTTTCGTTGCTTGCAAGGAAAATGCAGACTCGACTCCACGATCGGCTGAAAACCTCGAGATAAAAAAAGAGAGTATTGCTCAAGCATTATGTACGAAAATCATAGATACACTTCTCGAAATTTCTCCTGCTCAACTGGCAAATCGAAATAACGACGACCGGAATCCCCTCATCACATTCTCAGCTCAAGATCTAAGAGACATGAATTTTGGCCTCTATGATAAGTATCTTGAAGGATGGATGTCATATGAGCAAGCCAGAAAAGGCAAAGTACGAATGGAGTTTATGGAAGATGTTTTTAAAAAAACTGATGAGCATTTTCAACAGGACGTTCGTGGGAAAAATCTTAGACTTTCACTTCGTTTATCTCCAGAAAATGGTAATCTTACGATATATCTTCGTAATATGTTTAAAGGAATGCTAGCACCATAAGGTTCTGTAACGATCTCATTTGACATCAAAAATTCAGAAGAGTAGTTTTTTTGCAGCACGTAGGTAACACCTTTATCATGGAATCCCCTATATCCAACTATAGTATTATAGATACGATAACTTCTTTAATCGAGAATCATCTCGGGAAGCTTCCCCAGTCGATCGTACGGGCTCGCATTGATACCGCCGATTATAGTCTTAATATCAACCCCTTACGTCGAGAGCAAGAGACGATAGAAGAAGCGGTGGAACGACTTAGAGGCGTCATTACTCCTCTTCTCCCTAAGGGCATTACGATATCTGGAGAAAAAGGATATATTAATTTTCATATCGACAATGAAGTATTGGTACAATACAGCAGGAATATCATAGCCAAGCCAAATGGCGGAATAGAGCCTGCAAATCAGCGAACGATGGTGGAATTTTTCAGTCCAAATACAAACAAGCCAATGCATTTGGGGCATTTACGGAATATTGCACTGGGAGAGAGTCTCACAAGGATACTAAAATTTATGGGACATGATGTACTAAAAGTTAATCTCTATAATGATCGTGGCGGTCACATTTGTAAATCGATGTTAGCATATCAGATGCACGGTAATGGACAAACTCCTGAATCCACAGGTATCAAAGGAGATCATTTTGTTGGAAATTTTTATGTGGCCTATGAAAAAGCCATGCAGGCAGAGCTGAAACCAATTATTGAAACTATGCGCAATACTCCGGAAGCGCAACAAGAAATTTCAGCTATTACGAGGCAAATTGAAGAAATTGAGGCTGATAAGAAGGCAAATATCGACGATAAAAAACTAAAAACAGCACTAGAAAAAGCAAAAAAAACTCTCGAGATGATCGAAGACCGGATCATAAACAAAGCAAAAATGCAGTGTCAACTTATAGTCAAAATAAATGAGATGCTTCAAAAATGGGAAGATGGTGACACTGAGGTGCTGACACTGTGGAAGAAGATGAACGGATGGGCTATCTCAGGAATGGAACAGACGCTCAAGCGGCTCAATACTAGTTTTGATGTAATATATTTTGAGTCAAATACCTACAAACGAGCGATGGATATGATCAACACGGGCCTCAAGAAAGGTATTTTTGAGAAAGATATCACTGGTGCAGTAACGGCGGATCTCGATAGGTTAGGCGTTACCGATCGTGAAGGAAAACCACTTCATGGAAAAAAGATACTCCTACGTTCTGATGGAACAAGTGTATATATCACACAGGATCTTGCCATGGCAGAGTTAAAGGCAAAAGACTACTATCCAAACAATAGTATATATGTGGTTGCCGATGAGCAGATTCGTCACTTTGAGGTACTTTTTGGCCTTCTCAAAGCCTTAGGATATGAATGGGCAAACCATCTCAGGCACCTATCGTACGGCATGGTGGATCTTCCGCACGGGAGGATGAAATCACGAGAAGGTACGGTCGTAGATGCCGATGATATTTTGGATGAGCTGCGAGATAAGGTGAAGATAAGCAATATTGACATAACGTCAGCGGACAAGATAGGAATTGCTGCTATGCGATACTATCTCCTCTCGAATCGCCCTGAGAGTAAGATAAAATTTGATCCTGAGCAGTCGGTGAAGCTCGAGGGAAAGACGGGTCCATATATTTTATATCAGTATGTCCGTAGCGGAAAGATTATTCAAAATTACGAAAAGAATATAAAGGCACAAGGCTTGGAAAATATGGATGAAAAGCCAAATTTTACTCTTTTAAGCGAGTCAGCAGAACATCAACTTCTCATGACGCTCGTTGATTTTACTGAGCACATGAAGACCATTCAGCGCACCCTCGATCAAACAATCTTATCAGATTATGTATATAAATTAGCAAAAGCATTCTCAATTTTTTACGAAAACTGTCCAATTCTGAAAAAAGAAGCTGAGGGCATGGAACCAATGAATTCTGGCCTCAAAAGAGCCAGATTTGAGCTAGTACAATATACTCACAACCTCTTGTCAATATCTCTCGAGCTCCTTGGAATTGAAGCAGTTGAGCAAATGTAGGGTATAAAATTTGCCGAGAATGCATAAGAAGTGTAAAGGAATAGATATGTTGAACATACGCCAATCCATTCTTTCGGAAAACGAAAAAACAGCTCTACGATCGATCCTAGAAGGCTGGAATTCAAAGGTGTATACGCAACAATATTCTATTGATGGATATACAGGAGAACGTGATAATTTTCTAAAAAAGATACCTTCTTTTCTGAAAGGTCTTTTGGGCTCCTACGCATCAGATACATCGAGTGATGGAATCATCATAAAAAATTGTCCGATCGACGTAAATCTAAGGGACACCCCCATCGATACATCTACTTTTTCAAAAGATACGGAGATATCGGAACATCTTCTTCTCATGGTAGCCTCACAGTTAGGAATGCCCTTTGCCATTGATGCAGAAAATAAGGGATTCATAGTTCACAACATCTATCCCGTACAGCAGCTTTCTAGAAGTCAGTGCTCAAAATCATCTGAGGTAATACTTACGATGCATACGGAGTTATCCTGCACGGAAACTCCGCCAAATTTTCTCGTCCTGCTGGGAATGCGCGAGGCTGAATATATTGTGAACACACCAATTGCCAAACTTGATGATCTATTGGGATATCTTACGGAGTTCGAGATCTCACAATTATACGACCCAGTTTTTGTTACAGAAATTGATGAATCACTTCGCAAAAACCACGCTACATCCACATTCACCAAACCATTCTCCGTTCTCTCGCGGTCATGTGGTGTAAACATTTGGCGCTTTGACGTCGAGTATACAAGAGGAACCACTCCGGAAAGTCAGGCAGTTATCCAAAAAATAATCGATATTCATACTACGCTTTTTCAGAAGATTGTCATTCACCCTGGTGATCTGGTCATCATAAACAACACAAAAGTAGCTCATGCTCGTGAGCCATTCAAAGCGAAATATGATGGAACGGATCGATGGCTACAGAGGGTGAATGTTCACGAAAATGATACAAAAACATTTTATAAAGCAGATGCACTCTATGAATAAAACAGATAAGCGCTACATCCTAGGTTATTCAGACTCAGTACATGATCGATCAGTATGTATATTTGAAAATAATATACCATTAATCGCCATTGAGGAAGAGAGACTTTCTCGAGTAAAACATGGACTGCCGCTCTACGGAGAGTCTAGAAAAAACCCATCAATATTCTCGCAGTTAGAGCTCGAAAAATCTTCATCTGAAGAAAATGAAAAGCGACTTCAGGGAGCTATAGAGTATTGTTTAAATGCGTTGAATCTAACGATCGAAGATATTGATATTATAGTCGGAAATTCGCTTCATCAGGCATTTCCATTTCATGGAAAATCAATATATATAAATCATCATCTGGCTCATGCTTCTTCAGCTTTTTATGCATCAGGCTATGCGGATGCTGCCATACTGGTAGCGGATGGATATGGAGACCTAACGAGTTGCCAGTCATACGAAACCATCATGCTTGCGAAGGGGGATGGTCAAATGATAAAAAGTATAAAAATGATAACCGGGCGCGTAACAAGCTATTATGATATGGAAAATTCACTGGGAGTTTTCTATAGAATCGGTACTCTTTTGTCAGGATTTGGAATGTTTGATGAGGGTAAGATGATGGGGCTAAGCGGCTACGGAAAACCGATATATTACGAAATTATAAAAAAATATATTACCAAATATGAAGATCGTATTGAGATAAATAACGGAAAGTTATTTGATACGCTGTCCGATATGATACCCGACAGAAGTTCGTTTGATGTCAGATCGAATATTGCAGCATCATTTCAATGTATGTTTGAAGAAATGGTACTGCATTATATAAACTACCTGTATGAAATAGCGGGAAGCAAAAATTTGTGTATTTCCGGAGGCATAGGGCTGAACTGTGTGATGAATGCGAAAGCGCTTATGCAGTCAAAGTTCGAAAATGTTTTTGTCTTTCCGGGTCCGGGAGACAATGGGATATCGTTTGGCGCCGCTTATTATGTGGCTCATAATGTGCTGCAGCTTCCCAGAACTCATCAGCTTGACCATGCCTATTTTGGCATGAAATACACGGAAAACCAGGAAAGGGAGGCGCTCAACAAATACAGTGATTCTATTGAATATGAGCTCCTAAATGACGATGGAATAACAACACTCGCATCGGGATTATTGGCTGATGATAAGGTTATTATGTGGTTTCAGGAAGGAAGTGAATTTGGCCCAAGAGCACTTGGACATAGGAGTTGTTTCGGCAATCCCATGCGCATAGAAACAAAAGATTATATTAATGCAAAGGTAAAGTTTAGAGAGGCGTTTAGACCGTTAGCACCGATAATACTTGAAGAATACGTCGGCGATTTTTTTGATATTACCTGTTCATCGCCATTCATGCTTTTCTCGCCTCTCGCAAAGGATAGGGCAAAAAAAATGGCTCCGGGAATTGTCCATATTGATGGCACGGCAAGATTACAGACGGTGAACGAGAGACAGAATGCAAAATTATACACTCTCATAAGAAAATTTTTTGAAAAATCAAACGTACCCATCATTCTGAATACATCATTCAATGGAAAAGATGAGCCGATCGTTGAAACACCCGAAGACGCAATCAAGAGTTTTTTACTCTCGCCCATAGAGCACTTATGTATTGATAATTTCCATGTAACCAAAAAATATCATGAAACAGTTACTTCCGAAAAAATGTGATTTCTTATTGCTGCACAAAACGCTTCATGTTCTTCATGAAAAGCAATACACCATCTTTCATAGGATGTTTATAGAAGAGGGATATATCTCGATATCCGACATTGCGGTAGACGCAGATATATTGATAAAATCAAACATATGTCAGAAAAAAGGAAAGATGCTAAAGGCGAATTTTCGCATTTCCAAAATACATACTATGTATATTCTGGCAGATTTTCCTACCTATAGAGGAGAGGATAGAGTATGGTATTTGCTTGAAGACGAAAGCATTCTCTTCTCACGGAATATTCCAAACTGTCTTGGAAAATCAGTGCTCGATATTGGGTCGGGATCGGGAGTACTTGGCATCACGGCTTCAATAAATGGAGCAAGGGAGGTGACAGCAATCGATATTTCCCATAGAGCTACAAAAATCGGGGCATTTAATGCATATCTTAATGGTTGTAAGAATATGAAATTTCTCTGCCGTGGTATCACGGACTTTAAAACAGTAAAACCATTCGATTATATCGTTTTTAATCCGCCTTTTGTTCCCATTCCTCTCGAGACAAGATACATGCTCAGTGGATATGGAGGGCAGGATGGATTAGGTCTCGTGCGAAGTTTTTTTAAACAACTTCATGTTCTCTCTCATGAAAATACTGCCATAAGCATTATCTCCATGTCGCCGGGTGATAAAAATATATCAGCATTGGAGCGGATGTTTATAGATCGATACTACGGCTCAAATTTTGAGGTTGTATCAACCGATATTTATGGCTCAATTGCTCCAATCAGTGTCGCCTATCGGCCTTTTAAAAAAGAAAAAAACTTTGAAGCTTGGAAAAAATGGCTTTCCGATAACAGATATACGCACATGCATTATCTATTTATAAACGCTTTTCCGGCTCGCTCATATGAATTTAAGAGAATTTTGCAAAACCCAAAGCTCGAAGATATCCCATTCAGCGGAACTTGGCAGGCCATGTACGATGTAATTCAAAACTCACTGAATCATGCCAAATAATGAAGTTTCGCTGCTGCTTGATTTGATGAAAAAACAGTCCGTCACGGGAAATGAAGATATATGTACGAGATTTTTATTTCAGTGGATAAAGAAAAATATACCTTATGATATTATAAAATTACAAAAAGTAGCAGAAAAAAGATATAATATTATTCTCAAAAGGGGTAATCCACGCATTACTCTCACGTCTCATATAGACACCGTCCCCGGAAGTCCAAAGATAGCAGTCACAAGAAATAATATACACGGAAGAGGATCCTGTGATGCAAAGGGGCAGATTGTGGTGCAGCTTATGGCTCTAAAAAATGCCATTAAAGAGGGACTCGATAATTATGGCTGTTTCTATGTCGTAGGGGAAGAGGTTGATAGTGTTGGCGCCAGACATGTTAGAGATGATAAGGACATTGGGTCAGAGTATTTGCTTAATGGAGAGCCTACGGGTAATAAATTTGTGAAAAAATCTGCAGGAATACTAAATGTAAAACTTTCAACGCGAGGAAAAAGACAGCACACCTCAATTGTTGGTTTTCAGTCCGCCATCCATCATCTTTTGTCAGATATAAATGCTATAAAAAATTCATCATTTGAAAGCGCTATGAACGTTGGTATTATCCAGGGTGGAGAGGCGCTGAATGTAAGCGCATATGAAGCAATGGCGCATCTATCAATTCGAATAGAACAGGATGCCGATATGGTACTTCGGAAAATACATACTTTATGTAGATATGCCGATATAGTAATACTTGATCCCCCAATCAATCCTTTTAGATTTTATGTTCCCTTTGGGAAAAAGAATGAAGCTATACGGGTAAAATTCTCTTCAGACAGCATGTGGTATGCTGGGAAGTTTAAGAAAATTATGATGTATGGACCAGGCGACATTTCAATGGCTCATGCAGACAATGAGCACGTTGCGTTGAAAGACCTTACGGAGGCTATTGACACTATTTCAGAAATTTTACTTACCTATAATAACCATGGAAATTAAACATACTGACGGAAAATCAAAATATATGCCAGTGATATTTGCTCTACGCAATGAGGTATTTGTGGTTGAACAACATGTTCCAATCGAGCTTGAAATTGATGAATTTGACGAGAGTGCAGTACACTTTTTTGCCATCATAGGTGATGAGATTATCGGAACGTTACGGATCTTGATTGAAGATGATTGTGCAAAAATAGGCCGTGTTGCTGTAAAAAAAAGTCATAGAAAGCTGGGAATTGGCAGAAAAATGATGGAAGAGGTTATGCGATATGCAGAAGAAAACAACACTCAAAAAATAGTACTCGGAGCTCAATTAACGGTTGTGCCATTTTATGAAAAATTAGGATTTATACATGAGGGGGAAATCTTCGACGATGCTGGTATTGATCATATTATGATGATTAAAACTCTCTAGCGGTTTGTCTTTTAGCTTTAAGAGTGGTATAATGCCAAGATGAATACTACTCCGACACCAAATTCACCCCTACCGCGAAGAGAAGGTACTCTGCAGAGATTGTTAGTGCAGCTTCGGAAAACCCCGGAAGATATAGTGAAAACCGTGCATCCAAACACCGGTATTTCGTATGAAATTCTCGGAAAGACCCCAGGGGATAAGAATGCCGAACCAATGATGACAGCAGATACGGCAGCCATTTACATTGGAAAATTTGCCCCACTGACTTTTGCTGAAGAAGCACCGCATCACACATTTGGATTTCAGGCTCCGGAACGAATTTATGGAGATGAGTTTATCAAAGCATTCCTTGATTATGGATTTCGCCATACGCCACCGGGAGAAAAAGTACGGGTAGTCATTTGCCCATCCTTAGGCACATTACTCAACGGTAAAGAAGATATGAATGGCGCGTATTCCCTACAGGAAGAGGCGCAGAGAATCTATACGATTGCGGCACTCAGTTTTTCAAAACGATTATCTGATCTTGAACTCGTGGCTATGGAAAACATGCCGGAAAATAAAACTCTTTTTCAGAAACTCACGGAATCAGTGAACGTAACATCCGGCGAGGTGGATATCGAACATGCGTATGGGGACAATGAGGCGAATGGAATAAAGCTCTCTCTTGAATCTTCAGCTCTCGAAATTGCACAGTTCCTCTATCAAGCTACGAAAAAGAACGACAAGCTCAGAGAAATTTTCTTCAAAATGCGGCCGGCAAAAGTGAGGGAGATGGGATATCCCGAGTCGAGTAAATATTATGGACTCACGGAAATTGCCATTCGCCTGAGGGCTATTTTATCAGGCCAGAAGCTCCATATTGGCGCCGAGCGTCAGGATGTGTACGACAAGTGGATCGTGGCCATCGTTCGCGGAAGAGATCAAAATGGTCAGTTCAAAGACTTCTCCGAGCTCTATCCTCTTTATGAATTATTTAAGGGAAAAACATTCGAGACCGTCCACATCAACACAAAAAATAATGCTTTTCGTAAAGGAAAAGATAGGAAATTAGCCTGGAATCGCCTCTTCATTTTTGGTGCGATTATTAACTGTCTGGCGATAGGTGCGCTTGGAAAATATAGAGAAATATCAAAAACGGATGAGATCGTCGAGGTAAAAATAGTACCACCGGCGAACTCATTGCCAACAAATCTTCCGGAGGATTTGACGAATACGACCCTTACGAAAGAAATGACCATGCCATCTCAAACATCTCCATCTGAAGCCGATAAAACTCCGGATGCTGGATCCGAATCCCGGTAAATACGTCATTATTGGTATGAAAAAACGTCACATAGTTCTTATAGATAAATGAGCTACTTTGGAATAGAAATTTCTTGGCGGGAATAATCCGTACTTCTCGATTGATCTCCGATGAGACCTGTTTCATCTCTCGGGCAATCTTTGAATCCTGCAGAATCAAGCGCACCTTGATCCCCTTCTGGTGGCGCTCTTTCGTCCACTGTTTTTCACGTTCCTCATCAATACCAATATAAAAATTATCAATATTCATCATGCCAAGAAGCTCATTCGGCGAGTATCGCAGAATATCCTCATACATCTCACGGTAGCCTTCCTGGCCCTTGTAATAGGTCACCTGCATGCCATTATCACCAAGTCCACCGCTCTTCAGATTTTCAATAATTTTTTCCGCGAAGTGTAATTTTTCTTTCTGATCGAGATAGAGTTTCTTCACATCATCAACGGCGAAGTAGGTCGTTCCGCCCTGTTGAAAGGTGATTATCAGCCCGCGTGCGAGAAGTTCCTTCGCAATATCATACACCGACGTTCTTTTCACGCCGGTAATACTCGCCAACGTCGAAACCGAATTCGCCCCACGCTGATACAGCGCCTCATACACTTGAGCTTCCTTATCGCTAAATCCCAATTTTTCAAACATCTGAATGAGGTCTTTCATATGGAGCTTTGATTACATATGTCGACGCTTTTCGACAACTCAATAATATCATGATTTGGCTTAGATTAAAAGGAAAAGATGTATAGTGCATTGACATGTCGAGGATTATGACATATCATATTCCTCTAACATATTTTTTAATCCAATATTTTTATGAATAACACACTTCGTAACTTCGCCGCCGGACTGGCCCTCGCCGCCGCCGTCACCACACCGGGATGCAAAAAAAATGCAGAATCGGCAAGTTGTATCGATACTGAAGAGTTTGTCCGACATAATATTCGACACGCTCTCGCTATGTATATTTTGGAAAGAGGAATGGGAAATATAATAGGCCTAGATGATTTATGTTCAGGAGAAACAGTGCGCATGCGGAATGTAGAAAGATCGTTTATTGGGTACATGGACGACTGCGATGTTCCAGCAGTAAAAGAAGATGCCTTAAAAATTAGAATTAAAGCAATAAAAATACTGCAAATGAAGACATGCAGTGATGCAAACCAAAAGTAATTTTTATATGAACACAAATCCATCAAACATACCGGCCAATACATCGCCTACACTTGATCAGGAAAAAAATGGTTTGGACGTAAGCGAGATTGCTGAAGTGCTGGAAGATAAAAGAACTGTACTGGGGGCATTGGAATACCTTCCCCGAAGTGAGTGCAAGAGCATGCATGATGCAGCGAAAATGATACTTATTGATCGCCTGGTGAGCAAGTTACGGATGGCTACAAAGGATGCGGATGCATTGAAGAGCTTCGATGAAGTAGCGGCGAAAAGGACAGTAGAGTCACTACCGGGATTGGATAATGCTGTCCGCGCATTAGAGGTGAAAATGGAGAAAAAAATACGAGAAGGAGTTGTACCGGCGGTATCGGAAACAATGAGGATGCAGATACGAAATGTAGTGCCAGACATAGCAACATCCCCTCTTGCATTTTGGATGGTGTCTACGTGGATGAACGAGAATGTGCGACCAAGCGTCGGCATATGGCTTGCGGTCATATTCGGAGATATTCTGGCCACGGGGATCTACAAGAGTATATCCGAAGGAACATTCGAAACAAAAATGAAAGAGCTGGCTAGTAAAGGTTTACCACGTTTTGGTTTGCATTCATGGATCGAAATGAATTGGTTTACAGGAAAGTTGTGGGAAGACGCCGCCGAGATTCTTAAAAAAATACCGAGTGATCTTGCTCAAGAGCTCGAGAGAACGGCAAAAAAAGTCATCAATACGAGAAGACTAAGGACACTGGCAGTCACCCTATCGCTCACGACGCCATTTGCGTATGACCGCATGGTAACCGAACCCGCAGAGGAGCAGTACATGCAAACAATGATACACGGGCCCATAAAGGCCATCCAGGAGATGGAAGAAAAAATGAAGGCACCAAATGTCACGGCAAATATTGTAAAAAAATTATTGGAAAAAAATGAAGACAACGTACCGATGGAACGGAAGAACATGGGTGATCGCGTGAGAAGAATTGATGTTGAAACAAATTTTTTTATGCCCGGTAATAGCGGCAATGAAGAAGAGACAAATACCACCATGGCGAGAGATTGGAGCAAGCAATTTGTGAGAATTGATGAGATAGGTGGATGGATAGACAGAAGCGGAGAAGAAATTATTCTTCCAATTGCGGATAAAAGCATGCCGAGTCTCAATCTTAGCGGTGGAGATATGGAGAAGTTTTTCGGAAAAGTAAAACCGGAATTTGGAGTTCGAATATGTAACGATAATTCTTCAGTAGAGACGGTCGCCATTGTACGATCAGGAAAATATATAACAACCATAACAATAAGACCGAAGAGAACTATGAGGCACGAAGATGAGTTTGTTGGAGATATGGATAGCGCTCTCTCTAGGAGTGGTGATATTGGCAAACTTTCATCGGCGTTTGAGTCTTTGGCGCAGGAGATGAGAAAACAAAAGGAAGAGATATCAAAGTTGGAACATATAAAACTGTCTCCATCTGCACCAACGCATCCTATAAAGATAGATAAAAAAAATAAGAAGAGAAAAAAGTAACCGAATGCATATATTCACATGCAAACCTCACTCCCCTCATCAAATCCGGATCAAGATGATCATCTACTCAAAGATGTTGTATGGAATACATATATGCTCCATGGACCATCGCGGGCAATGGAGATACTGGATATAGATATAGAGGTTATCTATAGAGATTTTTTTTGCAAAAAAATGAAAAAAATCTTGCAAAAAAGCAACGAGTTTATGATGAGAATTGAAATGATTCTCGAGGGGCTCAAGGCAATGGAAACAGTTGCATGTTCAGATGCAGAATTGGAAAAGTTTTGGGAATATCATTGGTGTGCGAAGCTAGACGACATAATCGACTATTGCAATACGCAAAAAGAACCATTTTACTATGCGTTTGCATGCAAGGCATATGAGGTCGCCCAGTTTCGCCGAAATATGAAATTAAGGAGCACTTCCAGAGAAATAAATCCCGTGGTCAAACCGAATCACATAAAAGAGCTGTGCATACATGTCGCAACAGCAATAGCGCTTCTTTACGCTATGTCTGGGGCAAAAGCAGCACCACTAGATCCACCGGAAATAGTAAAATCGTATCCAGACGAGACAAAATCCGAGCCGGACATTTCACAAGCAGAATATGGAGTTTCATGGAAAGAGCCGGAAGAATTTCCGAAAGACACGAGGGTGAAGACGGTGTCACCGATAGCATTTGAAGCCGGGCATGCCGAAGTAAATGATCGTGAGGATGTTTTTTTAGAGAAGGAGTCTATGGAGAATATTGCAAATGAAGTTACGGAAAGGGGTTTAAGGGTAATAAAAGAAATGACTCATCAAAGAAGGGGAAGAATAGCCGCTTACCACGATACTGACGAGTTAAGAAAATTGGGAATTGGAGTGGATCGTCATATTGTACGAATTGCGCAATTAGACAGCGGTACTACGCAAATTGTCCGAGACACTTCTGGGAAATTTGAGATTGGAGAAAATGTCGCACTGGAAACATGGGACGACATGTTATTTTTCAAGCAAGACCATCGGGGATTTCTCATGATGAATGTACGGAAAAATTTAAGTCATAGAAACGCTGAAGGGTTATTTGAACCTTTTATTTTTTATGATGAACCTACGCCTGGAAAGTACGCAAACTTCCGCATGGCAATGGTCTTGCCAAACGGCCAATCAGGTCATTTTTCTGGAACCGAAAACATTTCTCTCGACGTAAAATATGAGCAAGAGTTCAATGCGATATTAACGGACTATTTTGCAGTACAAAAAGAATATATTGAATTCGCTCAACGAATGAAAAAGGAGAAATATGCAACTGAAAATAACGGCATACATTATACTAATGATTATGATAAGGCGTGTAGAGATGGAAAAAATCCTCCTCCACTGAAAACATCACCGGCAATCCTTAAAAGATTTGAAGGCTATGCAGAGACACTGCCTCCTGAGGTTGTAAAAAACTTCGGTCCAGATCGAATTATACAGAGTGGTCATTGTAATTCACCAACGTTAGGCTCTTATCATGGTGAGCGTAACTTGATATGCATTTGTGATGAAGGGTCGAGTAAGGCTGTTTTCTTCCATGAATTCTTTCATGCTCTCGATGCGAATAGTAAAAAAAATAATGATGATCTTTGGGAAAAGCGATTTGATCCGGAGAATAAAATTTACGGAAAAATCAAAGGTCACGGACAGCGCGTAAAAGGTTTTGCATGGGTATATGGCACGAGTAACCCAGCGGAAGATCAGGCGACAGTTTCAGAAGGGTTATTTATAAGAAGTGAGCACAAAGATATTCTGGTTCGGGCGCGAACAGATAAGGTGCTTCGAGAAAAAATAGAAACCATCACGGGTTGTAATATTGACCTGAAAAATCTTCGATATGCATCAACAATGACAGTCGAGGAATATAGGACTAAAACCGGCTACGACGGATATAGATTTTTCCTGGATTGGTCGCCCGACAAAATAAATCACCACTATTGGAATCAAATTCTTGCGAGGAAGAGTTCGTTGCAACAAACGAATCTTCAGGTGAATCCTGCACAGTTTCATAAGTAGTACTTCACCACAACAATGCTGTTTGTACAAAGGCTTTTCTTCTGATAAATTACGGTAAAAGAGCTTACAAACTTTAGGAATATGAAGTTACGAATTGCATCAGAAATATCACTTGGAGTACCACGGCTACTTCTCGGCATCATTACGGTAAAAAACGCGAATAATTCACGAACAAATTCCGTGATTCCACAGCTTTTGCGTGGAACTATTGCCTCAAAGCAGAAGGAGCTTCAAAAAGTAGTAATAGTAAGCAGGGAGAGTGTGGAGCTTTGGAAGCTGATTGATAAAAAACCGCACATTCTCGACGTGCTCGAGACGGTAGAGCAAAATGATTATCTCACCTTTGGAAATTCATTGGAGGATTTAGCGTTTTACTTTTCCGTACGATATGAAGTTCCAATAGCCGCCCTCGACCTCGACGAGGTCTCGGGCGACATCGAACTCTGTCGTGCCGGTGGCAATGAGCCGTTCCGTCCACGTGCCTCTATCAAACTCGAACACGCGGAAGTAAATGAGGTAGTGTATCGTGATCGCGCGGGAGTAGTGAGCCGCGACTGGAGCAAATCAATTTCTCAGCGAACCGCCATGACGAATGACACTCGAAATGGCGCATGGATTATTGAAACCATTGGAGAAGTGTCGCTTGAGAAAATGAAGGCAATGCTCAAAGATATGGAAAAAACCATTCGGACGTATTGTGGTGGATTGGTAGAGATGGCTATTATCGGAGAGACTGTTACGGAAATTGATCTCGGCGTTACAGGAACATCGGGTGTGAATGATAGCGAGTACAAGCCAGATCCACGACGTCTCGCCTTCCATCAGAAACTACTCGAAAATTTTGAAAAGATGCGCAGAGACAGTAAATCAGGAAAAAAAAGTGGAGGTATTTCGCTTTTTGCGAAGGCCACCCCCGCACCAATTCTCCCTCCGGCTCCGGAAGAAAAAGAACTACCCGCTCCAGCCGAAGTGAAAGATTTACCACCCCCTGCCGAGGAAAAACTCCTCCCCCAAGGGAAAGTCTTGCTAGACCTGCCTGC